>NZ_JCACKO010000142.1:45844-150272 GCF_059505445.1 Brasilonema angustatum
ACCGATACCTGAACCGATACCTGAGCCACTACCAGTACCAATACCAGTACCAGTACCAGTGCTAGATCTCACAGTGCCTTCTCCTGAACCAGTGGCAATACGGGGACTGTTACCGCCGCCGCCGCCACCACCACCGCCACCTCCAGCAGGTGGAATTTCTCTGGGGGTTCGTAAAGGTGGCAACGTCCGTGTCAAATTTTGTTCCGGCTGTGGTGGAGCAGGATCAGGAATTTTTGGTAAAGGCTTTGGCTCTGGCTTCTCTACTGGAGGTGTTACTATTTTTGGCGGCGGGACTACAGGTTTTGTGACTACCACTGTTCGTTTAGGCTGCACAGGAGGCTTGGGCACTACTACTGTTTGCTTGGGCGGTACAGGAGGCTTGGGCACCACAACTGCTTGCTTGGGCGGCACTGGCGGAAGCACAGGAGGCTTTGGCAGGACTGGTGGTGGTTGTTGAACTAAGGGTTTGATTGGGGGTTTGATTGGCTCTACAATCTTTGGTTTGAGAGCCTGTTGAAAAGGTTTTACTGGCTCTATAGGTTTTTCTACAGGTTTTGGGGCAGGCGTTTCAATAATCGCCACCTCTATGGGTTTTTTGTCAATTTCTTGGCGTGGGCTAAAAATATTGTTTACTATACCAGAGGCGAGTACACTAGCGTGTATCCCTAATGACGCTATTACACTAATAACGAGAAACGCCTTAAGCGCCTTTTCTTCTTTACCCCGTTGATCTATAGCTATACCAGAGAAGCTCATAGTTAAATGCTACGGATTATCAGCAACTTAGGAAGATTAAAACATTTACGAGGAAATGTCAATTAGGCTATTAGGACTATTACTGACTTTGTATCGAGTGAAATGTAGCTTCAGCTTAGTATCTGTAGTAATTCAACAAATTTAGAGATTATGATTTATTACTTAGAGAGAAATAACTTCGATCCCTACATGGCGAAATAAGTAGACAATCCTAGGTTTAATATTTCAGCCGCTAGCTGTATCAGAGAAGCTCATAGTTTAATGCTATCTCTTATCAGTAATCGCATATTTTAAAACATTTAGAAGCAAATGTCAATCAGGCTATCAAAATAAACGCTGACTGTATTTAGAGTGAAATATCGCCGAAACATATTACCTGTGCTAAGTTGATAACGCTAAAGAATAAAGTAATTGAAAGTTAATTGTCAGAGTATGAACAGAAAATTTTATTTTCTTGAAAATATATTGAGAAGTTATATCATTTACAACACATAATCTGGTAGCCTAACAAAATTAGTGGCTTGAGAGAATAGTACATGGCGATTAAAAATCTGTTTGCGGAAGGCGGTGTGATAATGTGGCCTCTGCTGGCTTGTTCAGTCTTGGCAGTGGCGCTGATTATCGAACGTGTTAAATTTTGGTATGGCATTAATAACCGTCAAGGCCGTGTGGTGCGAGAAGTACTGAACCTTTACCGTGGAGGTAATGTGGTTAGTGCTTTGGATATACTTCAGAAAAATGCTGATTTACCGCTTTCACGTGTTTTTTTGGCTGCGTTAGAACTGGAGGAACCAACGCCAGAAGAATTTCGCTTGGCACTAGAAAGTGAAGCACAAGCAGAGATACCTTTGCTCAAGCGCTTTCAAAATATCTTTGAAACCATTGTCGGTCTTGCTCCATTGTTGGGTCTTCTGGGCACGATTTTGGGATTAATTGCCTCATTTGCTGGATTGAATGTAGGTGATGTGGGGGGTACTAAAACCACAGCAGTCACAGGGGGTATTAGTGAAGCACTCATTGCTACCGCCTCAGGATTGGTGGTTGCTATTTTTACCCTACTTTTTGCCAATACCTTCCGGGGACTTTACCAGCGCCAAATTGCCCGGATTCAGGAATATGGCGGACAGCTAGAATTACTTTACCGTCGTCGCTATCAACGAGGAGACAGAACTTATGCGCCTACTAGATGATGAGCCAGAACTACCACTGACTATCAACATTGTGCCGTTGATTGATGTGATGTTTGCACTATTAACCTTTTTTATCATGTCAACGCTATTTTTAACGCGATCGCAAGGATTACCAGTCAACCTACCCAAAGCAGCCACAGGACAAGTAGAACGCCCAGCACAAGTCACGGTGACAATCAATAAGACTGGGCAAATGTTTTTAGACAAGCAGGCGATTAGTATAGAACAGTTAGAAAACGGTGTGCGACAAAAAGTTCAACCGCAACAGCAAATGATGGTTGTGATAAATGCAGATGAAGGAGTAAGTCACGGTCAAGTTGTAGCAGTGATGGATAAAGTGCGGCGAGTGGACGGAGCAAAATTGGCGATCGCCACTCAAAAACCATAGTTATTTGTCATCTGCAATATTGGACATCTTGCATGAAACTTAAAATTCAGCAGCGACAGGGAAAAGGGAACTCTTAACACCAGTGCAGCCCAGAACGTGGGATTGAAATAAGGACGCCTTGTTTTATCAGCCTTGTCGTGCCCTCAAAATAATTCTTTGTTTGAAATGGGCTTTTAACCCACAACGCGCATTTTATTTTCTGTACCCTGTTAAGGGTTAAGCGTTCCCTGTTACCTCTTTTTTATTACAAATAAAATGCAAGATGACTATAAATTATGTATTTTCAGGGGTAGCTACCACCCAAGTATCAGTTGGTATTTTTGTTTGCAATTCACTCATTTGCTAACTGCTGGACTTTAGACTAAGACACAACAAAACAGCGCAACAGTAAGAATTTGATGCGCGTAATCCAGAAGTAATGTAGAAATTAAAAAAATAAAGTTTTTAAGCGGGTAATGGTTGTTTCTGAGTCCGATTTTTTGTGCTTTTTTTAACGATATTAGGGCTTATCATCCAGATGAAAGACATATTCATCTGTGTTTATCTGCGGTTGCTGAACTGTTTGATGTATTTTACTCAATTGAAAACCGCTATCTTGTTGCTGCAACCAATCCTTACCTAACACAATAGTGATGTGCGAGTCGATCTCAGGAGTGCTTGGCGCTTGAACTTTTCCAAATCCCAAAGTCTTGCGAATTGCTTCAGCACTAGCAGTATCTGTTTGTTGGGCGACAATCTCAGTCACACTAACAGGTTCACTCCAAGAGTTAGACAGATAAACGTTGGCATAACCTGCTTGTTGCAATTTTGTGAGCAAATCTTGCACACTGGTGCTATCGCTAGCTGTAGTATCTTGAATATCTATTTGTAAAGTACTTGGATCAGATGCTTGTAATGTCTTAACAGGTTCCAAATCAAAGTTTTGAGTCATCATAGCTGCGATGCGATCAGAATCTGGTAGCCAATAGCTAGCATCAAATTCTCCTTTCTCGCTAAATCTACCTGGAATCGTTAACATTTCTACATTTGACCCTTTATTTTGCATTCCAAAGCCTGCGAGTGTCATCAATTCTTCAACCGTCAAATTCGTGTCGATGTGTGCTTGAATGACCTTAATAATTTCTGGCAATCGTCCTAGAGTTTTAGGGTTGAGAGTTTGCTCCATAAGTGATCTGATGACCATTTGCTGTCGCTGAACCCGACCAATATCCCCAAGCCCATCATGACGATAGCGTAACAGTTGTAATGCTTTGTCGCCATTGAGATGTTGCTTTCCAGCTTTTAAATTGATGTATAAATGCTGGGAATCATCTTGATACTTCATATCTTTGGGAACATTAACCGTCACTCCTCCCAAAGCATCTATCAGCTTGCCAACTCCTAAAACGTTAATCCGCACATATCGGTCAATGTCTACTCCTCCCAGCAATTGACTAACAGTCTTGGCACTTAAAGAAAGTCCACCTTGAACATTAACTGAATTAATTTTTTTCATACCATGCCCCTCAATAGGAACACGGGTATCTCTTGGAATAGAAAGCATGGTTATTGTTTTCTTTTCTGGATGAAATCTCAGTAAGAGGATGACATCCGAAAGACCATCAAAGGAGTTTACCTGGGGTAAGTATTTGAGATTTTTAGTTTCTTTAGGAGGACTTTGAATATCTGATGAAAGTACGCTCATTCCCATAACTAAAATATTTACAGGGCGAGTTAACTCGGAAAATTGTAACCTTTGTTCCAAAATGCGATCGCTACCAAATACTGCCGCCTCCTGTGGACTCAAATCTGCTTGCATTAAAGGTTTACTGTTTAACGAAAGTGTCAACACCTCTCCTGCTATTACTGAAACAATTGCAAGTCCGGTCAAACCCAAGCATAACCCTAGCCAACTTGTTGTGTTAGAATTATGATGGCGATATTTTTCTCTTAGAGAAGTTTTTTTAACGGTAACAGGTTTGTTTGTACTCACGGATAAAATACCGATACATTTATAGACTTCAATTGAGATCATCAAACTATCTCTATCTACATTTTTATAGTTAACTGTCCTTTCTTCCTACTTTCTGAGGGTAGGAATTGAAGAAAAGCAAACAGCTACTTTTTTTGAAAGAAAGATGAAAGGTTTAAAAGGTAAGAATGTATTGGTGACGGGTGCCAGTTTGGGAATTGGGCAAGCAATTGCAGTGAGATTTGCTCAAGAAGGAGCAAACGTTGCCATCAATTACAGGAAAAGCCTGAAAATGTTAAAGAGACTGAGAAGATGCTAGAAAATGCTTGCAGATTCGAGGTTCTGGTGTTGAAAACATCCTAGTCTAAGCAGATGTCTCTAAACAAGAAGCCGAAGGGCACGCTTTGCGCTTACGCATAGGCTACGCCGACACAAATGTGCTGCGGATTGCTATATTTACAATAACTCGTCAAACAAAAATATTGGGTTTCCCATCCAGGAAAACCCAACAAGCGAGTTTTTACTGCTTTACAGTACTAGATTAACCAGAAGCCAGTAACCGAGAAGCACAAGAAAAACGCTTAACCACAACACAATTGGTCTGTCCGTAAACATATGTTTTAGAGTGATTTTTACTGGTTTAACGAATACACGGTGTAGAAACTAGGTAATAGCAAATATCTTTTTCTCAACTCTCTAAGTCATGGAGTACGAGAACTAAAGTCTAATTGCTATTCCTGATTTATTTTCAAATTTTCTTCAAACGATGCCAGTATTCCGCAGGACTTTTGTCCTTTGGTTCTGGTTGATCAACCACATTAAACTTTGTGGATAAAACTATTCTAGCGATATTAATAATGTTTTGTAGGGAGACATAACTTTATATGTGTTTACAATACTCTTTTGAAAATTATGTAAAAAGGGTAGTTGACAATATTGCAGATAATGATAATGCAAAAATTTTATATTTCTTTTGTTCTATTCTTTGCGAGGGATAAATGGTAGTTATAACAACATTTTATAATTTTGTATAAACTGTAATCCATCAATGGAAATAAGTTTTGTTGTTTTTCTCATTATGAATCACAAGGGTATATTTTGATTACATAGAGAATAACTTCCCTACCTCAGAGAGACAAACAGACAAACAATCTTTAAAGCTATAGGACTCGTATTTGATTTTTGAGGAAGCTAGGTACACTTTTATTGCTTCTTAAGCGTTAAGCGTTAAGCGTCTCTACTTTGTGATTCACCCTAGTGGGAACGGCCACGCCTTACGGCTATCGGGGAGAACCTCCGGTTCCGCTAGCCCCTAAGGGGGTCGGAGCTAACGCGCTCCGCCAGATGCCTACGGAGGGAAACCCTCTCCGAAGTTGCCACAACGCGGGGAACCCGCGCAAGGCACTTCTCTGTGCAGCACTGGTCTCACCAAATCAAACCGGATTCCTATACATATAAAAATATTATTAAATTCTTATCAAAAAAGAACGGGCTGCGCCGACCTACGGTCTACTAGCCCCTAAAAGGGGCGCTGCGTTAACAGAACACAGTTGTCAGAACTGGCGAAAAAAAAACTTGCGTTGGTCGGTATAAGTTCTGTACAACGCCCTTGGAGAGTATGGTATCAAGTTCGTAATTTTTTTATAGATACGAAAAGAATTCCTTTCTTGCCAAATACAACACATTTTATTTATGGGAAATTCTCTCGTTCTGCGTTCTGTTTTGTTATTAATATACTACTTTATCTGCAAACTCAGATATCACCATTTTGAATATGTGGGAATTCTTTATTCGTCAGAGAGAATACTCTTTTGATTTAAGACTTACTTTTTAGGAGAGTTTTTATGCGAATAGCCCAAATTGCTCCACTCTGGGAAAGAGTACCACCTCCAGGTTATGGCGGTACAGAGTTAGTAGTTGGATTGTTAACCGATGAATTAGTCAGACGTGGACACGAAGTTACGCTATTTGCATCGGGAGATTCTATCAGTTTGGCAAAGCTTGAATCAGTTCATCCTCGTGCCGTACGACTTGATGAGACTGTCAAAGAGTACAGTGTGTATGAGATGCTGAATTTAGCTCGAGTGTATGAGCGAGCGAACGAGTTTGATATTATTCATTCTCACACGGGACACATCAGCTTGAGCTACGCCAATCTAGTAAAAACACCCACCGTTCACACATTGCATGGAATTTTTACTCCTGACAACGAAAAATTATATAAATATGCAAAAAATCAGCCTTACATTAGTATTTCCGATGCACAGCGAGAAGAAAGGCTAGGGATGAAGTATGCAGCGACAGTTTACAACGGGATTAATGTTGGCAGTTATAAATTTCATCCCCAACCACAAGAGCCACATTATCTGGCTTTTTTAGGTCGAATTTCTCCACAGAAAGGAACGCATTTGGCGATACAAATTGCTAAACAAACAGGCTGGCGCTTGAAGATAGCGGGTAAAGTGGATGCGGTTGATATGGAATACTTTGAAAGTAAAGTCAAACCTTTTATTGATGGTCAGCAAATTGAATATTTGGGTGAAGCCAACCATGAGCAAAAGAATGCTTTGATGGGAAGTGCAGTAGCCACTTTGTTCCCAATTACTTGGCGAGAACCGTTCGGGTTGGTGATGATTGAATCAATGGCATCTGGTACTCCAGTGATTGCCATGAACATGGGGTCTACAAAAGAGGTTATTGTCCACGGTAAAACAGGCTTTCTCTGCAACAATGTTGAAGAATGTATCAGTGCCGTTAGCAAGGTTGCTGAACTTGATCGCTATGCTTGTTGGGAGTATGTCTGGGAGCATTTCAGTGTTCAGCAGATGACTGATGGCTATGAAGCAGTTTATCGCAAGATTCTGGGAGAACCGTTTGCTTCGAGTAACGGACATTTGCCCAATCCTGTGATTTCAGGAAACTAGTCTATTTAGGAAAGCAAGTGTGCTCTTTGGGGTGGCTCCGTAATGCTACTCCAAAGTCACAGAGCAAATTTGCTGCTAGTCAGAGTCGGGGGGGGGTGGTTTTCCAAACTGCCCTCCTTTGCAATCGCCCTTGTTTGCAAAGGAGCGTAATCGTCTCCACAGCATTCTCCTCTGAACCAAAAGCGATCGCAGACTCCGGACGGAGTCTAGATCTTAAGTTTGCTCGGCATAGCCTTGCAAGTTCTCTGGCTCAAATTGGCGCAGAATGCGAGTTGCCTGATTGGTTAATTCTTGACTGCCTTTTATAACAATCAGATACTTGCCTGCATTGAGGCGATTCCGGTAGGGTAGAGCATCTCCACTCCCCACAGTTAAACCAACTCCACCACCGACAAAGTATGCACCCAAAGCACCAGAGGCGGCTCCCAACAGTCCACCAATCAGGTGATTGCCAAGGCTGCCAATAGGAAGTACTTCGATGCTTGTCAAAAGGTTGAAGGCGTAACCAGCAACAAAACCAAAGGGAATCAGCCAAGATGCCAAACGATTTATTCCTTTCTTTGCTTGCTGATTTGGGTTGATGAACCCATACTCATCAGCACTTTTGTATCCCCTGCCTAAAATATCAATTTGATTAGTGGGTAAACCTTCTTTTTCTAGGGCAGTGTAAGCTTCTTCTACTTTTAATCTGTCTGGTAGAACTGCAACAAGATAATTCATAGCGTCATCCCGAGTCATATTGTCATTGTTGAGTCAAAAAATCTTTCGCTCACTTGTGTGGACTATTAAATAAAATGAGCCAACTCACCATAAACCATAAGTATCGAAGCAGTAAAAAACGTCAATCTTCAGGTTGAAATAAAACTGAAACAGTTCTCCATATTTGCCTATTTCTTATAGAAATGTCATTTTTCTGAATTGTCCGATGTCTTGCTGTAGAACTCGTAACTATCGAGGCGTCTCCTCGGCTGTAGAACCAAACCAAAGATTAATCCCAGAGGTAGTAGAATGTTGACTAAAGAATCATGTCTCGTTTCTCGTCTCATGCCGGGTTTTTGATGTTTGTTATCTATATCTCCTAGACTGATTACAAACAAAAAACCTCAACCTTGAGGCTGAGGACTGTAACAAATATCTCAAAAAACTAAAGTACGTGCTTGCACCGCGAAATTCAATCTGCTTGATGATATTTGATGAATTCTTGTGCTGTATCCCTCAGCTTATCCATTACTATGCTGAGGCGTCTGAGTGTAGCGTTTTTGAAAAATAATTGCCCCTACGTTTACCACCAAACAGGTAAGTGCGAGCCACAGCAAGATATAGGTGGGAGCCATGACCACGCCAATCATAAACCAAGTGTATACGTGCAATACCATCACTGATGCAAATATGTTGCCAATTCCGGCTACTTGCCATACATAATGTGACGGGCGATGGAGTGCGACTAAAATCATGGTCAACAATGTGGTCAGCAAGTTGGCTGGTACCAAAAATGCACAAATACTTACACAGTTGGCACGGGAGAACTCAGCAAGGCTGTTAAAGTCAAGCATTAATATTTTGGGGATAATGTCAGCATTTTGTAAGAGACTCAACATACTTATAAAATAATGCAACATAGCTTAGTACACACATTTAATAAAAACACGAGTAAATTAACATAAGTTTAGATAAGTAAAGTTTTTTTATCGTTCCAAGCAGAAAAAGTGCAGCAAAACCCAGTATAGATAAGCTTTTCTAAGATATTCTTATATAAGATTTTAATTGAAATATCACTCTCTTCATTTTAAAAAAATGTAAAGAAATCAAATCAAAATAACTCTATAGGAATCCGGTTTGATTTGGTGAATCACCCGTAGAGATAGGGAACAGGGAACAGGGAACAGGGAACAGGGAACAGGGAAGAAGCAATAAAAGTGTACCTAGCTTCGTCAAAAATCAAATACGAGTCCTATATCAATCACGTGAATCAAAACCCTATGATGCTGCTGAGGGTAAGTTTGCTAAAATCTCCATGACACAAGAATTCCACGGTTTTTGATGGAAATATTAGCGCAGTGTGCCGTAGGCAGCGCGCACGCTGTGATATTCATGTAGGTGTCGGAGCGTCAATTCAGATCTTGCACCTCCGGCTGAGTACGCCCAGAACTCAAGTTCTGGGCTAATAAACCAAGTCCGTTAAAACGGAACGGCACATGCTTCAAGTCGGGAAACCCGGATGCCAGATACCTACGGAGGGAAACCCTCCTGCAGTACTGGCTCCCCAACGCAGTGCCTCCTGGAAAACTTACTCAGTCCGTTTTAACGGACTTCGACTTTGAGCCAAGAAATTTATTTTTTGGCGGACGAAAAGTATGGTGCAAGATCTGAGTCAATTCAATCTATAGATGGTTGTATCATTTTAATCAGTCGTAAATTTAAGTCAGCATTATTTTCAATTGCTATCATCCAGAAGAAATATCACCAAATGTAATATTTCCGGCAGTACCTATATTTAAGCCAATATTTCTATCACCAACAATCCCCACCCCATTATTAACTTGATTGCTGATACTGCGAATGTTTTCTTGCGCTTCTGTTTTCACGTTATCCCATCCCTCTTGAGGTAAACCTTTACCTCCGCGTAACAATGCGACGGGGAAATCTTCAGTTGCAAAGTCAAAAAATGGGGTTTGTTCCTCTTTATATAATTGTTGTGCGCTTTCGGGAACGGTTTTCCCTAAATAATTCATTAAATGCGAAATCCGTACCACTTTATCTCCTGGTTGGTTGGCTGCACCTTGCAATATCTTGTAATAATTTAACTAGTACAGGCACATCTGATTCAGAAACGATATTTTTCAATGTTGAAATAAGTTGATAGCGAATTAGACTATCATCTTCGTTGTGTAAATAACTTATTAATGAATTGATTGCTTCTGGAGAATAAATACTTTTTAATTTCTCAAAGGCGATCTTACGAATATGTGCATCCTCTGATTTAAGTTTATGGATTACTTCTGGTACGGCTATGTCGTAATTTATGATGTTCTGACTTTTATCTATAGAAAAAATATCAATATCATTTATTTTTGGTTTAAATATAACTTCATCTTTTATTTTAACGTTTGGTATATTAGTTGTGTCATGACAATCTTCATTAAAAAAAATGGTTTGGAAAGGCGGAATCATACTTAATATGTGATCATAATCCAATTCGTAAATAGATAAATCTTCATTTTGCGTTAACTGAATTAGTGCCATTTTTGCAATATCATAACCAATTTCCAGCAACGCTGACATGGCATATTCGTAAATATCCAAATCTTCATCTTGTAGGTTTTGAATTAGCAAAGTTATAGCAGCATTAGACTTTGTAATTCCCAACAATCTAATTTCCAACAATCGCGGTAAACCCAAATCACAAATCAACCCAACTGTTTTCTTTTGCCACTCTAATTTAACTTCCCCCGCTAACCTTGCCCCTAACTGCCAATCAACCTGCAACGCCAACTTCACAACTCGCAGCGCCAAACCTTCATCATCCAACAACTCCATCATCAACGCTGCGGGTTCTGTCCATTTCAAATAATTTAAATAATCCCATTGCAATTCATCATCACTCAGCTTTGATATTTCCTGCAAAAACCTTTCTGCAGCGTAATACTCTTGCATAAGTTGATGGCGAAACTCGATTTTATTTTCTGCTCTTAATTGGATCAGGTGATGCTTGAGTAAATCATCTAACCAAGCGATCGCATTATCTGCGGCACAAGCAACTTTACCTTCGAGAAATTCCGTGAATATTTCCTCGGCTTGCTGTCGGGGTATAGCAACCAAAAATTCCGTCGATGTAGAGCACGTAAATGTAACGTCTCTACAATCCGGGTTTCCTCCCATCATCACCCAAGCTAAATGCTGCAACAACCGCTTCCGCCAACGACGAGATTCTTCAGAAATCGGGACATCTTGCTTGAGTTGATCGTCATAAATTTCTGTGAAGCGACGAAACACGGAACCTAAATTCGGCGGTAATTTATTCTGGTTGCTAGCAAACACCGAACAAAGCATCATTAACAGCAGAGGTGTTTCGCCAAACTCCCTTAACCTTCCCCCTAACTGCTTCAACATTTGTTCTCCCACCTCTGGGAGATACCCCCGCACGAAATCTCGCATCTGGGTTTCCGTCAGAGGTTGCATTTCCAGTTTTTTGCTGATTTCTAAATCACCACCCACCCCCAAATCCCGCGTTGTAAAAATCATCGGTGTGGTTTTGTGGAAATCTTGGCGAAATTTTTGTAAATCTCGTCTGGCTTCAGATGACGGTAATTCGTTTACACCGTCGAGTAGCAGTAAAAATTGCCCTTGTCGCAATAATTCTTCGATGGTTTTGGTTTTTTCGCCGTCGATGGGTAAACTGGGGTCATGACGATAGAGAAAGTCTTTGATGAGATCGATAATTGAGGTTTGGTAGTAACGGAGTTCCACGGTGCGATTCGTTGTTAGCTGAATCACGGTAAACAGTCCGTACATAAGCTAACCAACTCGGTATCAAAATGTCGAGTTGAACTCCGGAAAAGATGGAGGTGAAAGCCCTCTCCCTCAAACTCAGAGGTGACTCCTTACCTGCCCGCACCGAGCGAACTCGGACTTCGCAGAGTGAAGCCGGGAACAGGGCGCAATCAGACGGTCGTTATGGGCTGGCACTGGCGCTAATAGGGAGTGTACAAGGTGAAAACAGAACCTAAAAAAGCAACCTACTCCGAAGCAGGGCATAACAAAAACCCCCCTGACTTTGCTAGAGAAAATCCCGCCGATGAATCGTGGGTCAAGCGGCAAGAGTAAGGGATTCTAGCGGTTGAATTGGTTCCACCTGACGACACATACCAATCCCATTCCGGGGAACGAAGAAAAACGAATCAAAGGTCTTGGGAACGGTCGAAACCCAGGTAAGTCAGACGAGCGACAGAATCCCTTTGATTCGGGTAGGACAGACCGTAATTGGTCTGAGGTGTTCAGAAAACATTCTTAGGAGTCAGAACATGATTAGACACAGTAATAATACTAGTGAATCCTGGAGCAAGCTACCTTGGAAGAAATTCCGACGTGACTTATTCCGTCTGCAAGTAAGAGTGTTCAAAGCAGTTAAAGCAGGAGATACGTGGAAAGCGCGGTCACTCCAGAAACTGATTCTGAAATCCAGGGCTGCGCGGCTACTGGCTATTCGTCAAGTAACACAGCTAAATGCTGGTAAAAAGACTGCGGATGACATGGTAATAATACTCAGACCTGAAGATGATGCAAATGAAATACTTGAAAGAATAAACCAGTTCCTTGCAGAAAGGGGAATGAACATCAGTGAAAAGAAGACTAAGATAACCGCAACGACAGATGGGTTTGATTTCCTTGGCTGGCACTTCAAAGTGCAAAGTAACGGAAAGTTCAGATGTGTTCCTTCTGAGAACAACTTCAAAGCATTCCGACAGAAAGTAAAAACCATCGTCAACTGCTCTAACTATGGTTCCGAGGTCAAAGCCGAGAAATTAGCTCCCTTGGTTAGGGGTTGGAGAAACTACCACCGCTACTGCAAGATGGATGGTTCGCGAAATTCGTTGTACCACATTGAAACAAGAGCGTTTAAGAAGTTCAATAAGGAAGCAAAGAATAACCGACATTCTAGTAAGAAATTACTAGACAAGGCATTCCCAAACGTTCCTTACTCCGAAAACAAATTTGTTAACGTCCAAGGCGAAAAATCACCATATGACGGAGACATCCCGTACTGGAGCAATCGTAATAGTAAACTCTATGACGGGGAAACCTCTAAAGCCTTAAAACGGCAACACCATGCATGTGGGCATTGTGGGCTAGGAACGTTCAGCGAAGAACGAATTCACCTACACCACATTGACGGCGACCATAACAACTGGAAAATTAAAAACCTTCTAGCAGTACATGAAAGCTGTCACGATTACATCCACATGAGCAAGGGAAAACCCTAGAACATCGGGAGCCGGATGCACAGAAATGGGCACGTCCGGATCTAACAGAGAGGGACGGAGGATAATACCTCCTCTCGACTCTACCAGGACGGGGATTTGGGTTTTCCCACCAACAGTTTCATTCCCCTTGTCTGCTTTGTCTCCAAATTTTTGCGCTTGTTCTACTTGTTCTAACAACAAACGCATCAAAGCTGTCGATTTTCCCGAACCTGGACGACCGATTAACAATACATGTTCTGATGCATATTTCCGCAAGCCTTCCAGAACATTTAATATTTCCCTTTTTTCGCTTGCTTCTGATAATAGTTCCTTCTCTGGTTTAACTGCTTCTGGTTTAACTGCTTCTGGTTTAACTGCTTCTGGTTTAATTGCTTCTGGTTTAATTGCGATCGCCTGTAAATCTAACAATAGAGATTTTCTCACCTGGCTGTCATGCTTTTTACCCACAACATCTGTGAGAGTGTAAACTTCCCACAACTGATCGTAAGTAGCGCAAATTGATTGTAGATATGGCTTCCAGTCAACCACTTGTGCTCCTTACAAATTAGAAGAAGGACTTAAAAAGTACTACAGCGTGAGTAACACGTTGCCAGGATATATTTAGAGATTAGCGTAATAGGAAGAAAATCAACAGATCAGGCGCTATTAAAAAAAATGTAAAGAAAGAAATCAAAATAACTCCATCAATCACGTGAATCAAAACCTTATCTCAGCTTTGCTGTAGGATAATCGCAGAAAATATAATTGATGTCCTTCATGTCCAAACGCACGTACGCCATACTGGGAACTGGTGCATTAGGTGGCTTTTACGGTGGTAGACTGCAAAAAGCTGGCTTAAATGTCCACTTTTTGCTGCATAGCGATTACGAACACGTCAGCCAACATGGTTTGATTATTGAGTCTGTTGACGGCGACTTCAGCTTACCGCAAGTTAATGCTTACGACGATGTGGAAAAGATGCCTCAATGTGATGTCGTAGTTATTGCACTCAAGACGACGCAAAACCATTTGCTGCCTAAAATGTTACCACCTGTGCTCAAGGATGATGGTGTAGTGTTGGTTTTGCAGAATGGACTTGGTGTGGAGGAGGAAGTTGCTGAAATTGTCGGTAGTGATAAGGTTATTGGTGGGCTGTGCTTTTTATGTTCAAATAAAGTAGGATCTGGACATATCTGCCACCTGGATTATGGACAAATTACCTTAGGGGAGTATGCAGCTAACTATTATCCAGCTGGTATCACACAACGGATGCGGCAAATTGGTGAAGATTTTGAAAGTGCTGGTATCGTTATTGAATTAACTGAAGACTTGCTGTTGGCGCGTTGGAAAAAACTGGTGTGGAATATTCCATATAATGGGCTTTCTGTTATTCTCGACGCTACAACCAATGAATTAATGGCAAATGTTCACACCCGCAAGTTAGTGGAACAGCTGATGTATGAAGTAGTGGCAGGGGCAAAGAGTTGCGATAGCATAATCCCCGACAGTTTCATTCAAACAATGCTCGATTATACCGTGAAGATGAAGCCGTATCGTACCAGCATGAAAATAGATTATGACGAACGCCGTCCCTTGGAGGTAGAGGCAATTTTCGGCAATCCGTTACGAATGGCACAAGCTGCAGGTGTGAATTTACCGCAAATTTCTTGTTTATATGGGCAACTCAAGTTTTTGGATGCCAAACGCAGAGGAGAATAAGGGAGTGTTAGCGCAGCGAGCCGTAGGCTGGGAATGAGGGAAAATTATCCTCACTTCTTTACTCCTCATTTTTTAACGTAATGACTCTGAAATGACAGCTATTGCTAGCAAACATAATAAGAGAATTCCCACTCGCCACAACCAACTTCCTACCAGGGGTAGTAGGATGGTGGCTATATGTAACAAACCAAAACAGAGTGACATTAGGTAGGCGATCGCAAAGCCGAATATGACAATCAAGAAATATTTGAGGCACTTAGAAGCCAACTTGAGAAGACGACTACGGTCATCTATGATAGTTTTCATGGATCGGAAAATAGGTAAAGATATACTGTTAATATTTGAGACAAGCAAGACGTACTTGTTATTTCATCGTTTGCACAGGAGTTTCTATTTCAAATTGAGAGTCGATAGTTTGACGGTGATTGCTCATCACGGCTTGAATCACCAGCATTAGGCAGACAAGCACAGCTGCTATGACAAGAAAATTGCTAAAACCATTGCGGCGAAAAAAGTAGTCCTGTCCACATTTGACACACACCTGTCTGTTGGGATTGTAAGGATCACTCATGAACGGACAATTATCGTGAGTACACTCATTATTGCAAATAGGAGATTTCATGCTAAAAGCCTCATTTATGAAAGGTAAAACATCCATATTTTCAGAATGACTGAAGTAATTAGCTTTGAAGGCTCACTATTTAGCTCAATTTTTAGCTCACTATTTAGCTCAGTTGGCTCGGTTATTACGTTAGTTGCTATCGAACACCAGAGCAAATGTAACATAAGAAGAAAGATGATGCGAAATTTTTGAAAAATGGCGGATTCTGTGAGAGCATCTACACGAGGGCTAAAAATTGTCGAGCAAGCTAGGCTGAGAATGGGCTGGAATAAAACTGCTGATATTTGGTGGCAGACAGCATTAACCTCAAAAGCAACTTTGAAGCGGTTTTGGGCAAGGGAGTCAATTCACAGACAAACTTTTATACAGATTTGTGAGGCTGTAGGGGTGACAAGCTGGCAAGATATTATTGAGCATAGTCAAATTCCTATTACTAAGCATGATCCTGATTTTGTTGGGCGTGAGGAGGCGATCGCCCAACTCAACGATATGATTAACCAAAGCGCAAAGATTATTGTTATCCAAGGTGAGGGTGGCGTAGGCAAAACAAGACTAGCTCGTAAATATTTTGAAAGTAGGGGTTTCAAACTTTTAGAACTGTCGATGGCTACGGAACCCCAAAACATCATTTCTGTAGAGAGCGTAGTTGCTGAATGGTTATGGCGAGACTTTGATGAAGAACCAGGGCGCAGTCTAGGGATCAATTTGTTGAGACTGAACCGGATACTTCGAGATCAAACCAGAAGAATCGGTATATTAATCGACAATCTCGAAACTGCTTTAGATATCAATAGAACATTCATTGAGCCTCATCGCCATTATGTAGAATTATTGAGGCTTTTGGCAGATCCAGCAATGAATTCCATCACACTGATCACTAGCCGTGAACGCTTATGCGAAGCTAGCGTTGATGTGAACTTTTATATGCTCAGGGGTTTGGACGAGTCGGCATGGAGACAGTTTTTTGCTAGTCGCAACATTAATCCCCATCCTGATTCTACAGGGCTGCGTGAAATATGCAGAGCATATGGAGGCAATGCCAAAGCAATGCGAATCATCAGCGGTGTGATTCGCGCAGATTTTGAATGTGATATAGATGCTTATTGGCATGTCACTCAGGATGATTTGTTGATTGAACAAGAGTTAAAAAATTTAGTTGTCACTCAGTTTAACCGCCTGCAAGAAATTGATCCTGAAGCATATCGGCTTCTCTATCGTTTGGGATGCTACCGCTATCAAGATGTGCCTTATGTACCAATTGATGGACTTCTTTGTTTACTGTGGGATGTGCCAGAGTCGCAACGTCGGCGGGTGGTTAATAGCTTGCGCGCTCGGTCTTTGGTAGAATGTGGTAAAGGAGAATACTGCTTACATCCAGTCATTTTGACGGAAGCGATCGCTCGGTTACGACTGAGTGGAGAATGGGAGAGAGCAAACCGCAAAGCTGCCGATTTTTGGACAAATAGTGTGAAAACAGTTCAAGGTACAAAAGATGCATTAAGAGCCTTGGAAGCTTATTATCACTATGTCGTTATTGAAGACTTTGAACAAGCCGCAGATATCATCATCAGACAAAGAAATAATAAATGGGGAACTCATGAATCTCTTGGGCGATCATTTTACAAACGAGGTTTATTAATACCAATAACCGATGCAATCAACGAGATTTTAGATAAACTTAATCGAGGGTGCCGTCGTGCCAAACTTTATCACACATTAGGTGCTATATATTGGCTCAAAGGCGACATTCATCAAGCCATCCAGTATTGTGAGCAAGCAAGGGAAATAGCAAGCACCTGCTTACAATCCATGCCACAAGAAAACGACAATGAGACGGTAAAAAAACTTCAATTAATAAGAATCAACTCGTTATTAACTATCGGTATTTGTAGAATTGGTTTTTGGGAACTCGAAGAAGCAGTAACAACTCTCATGCGAGTTGTTGAACTTTGCGATGAACTTAATTATGAGAAATATGCTCCATCTGCTTTGTTTTACCTAGCATTTTTAAATTCATGGTTGGGACGAACAGAAGAAGCAATTGAGATTGCTAATTACCTCTACAATAGACTACCAGAAGAAGGGCTACCTTCATGGGTAACAGAGTATAGATTATTTTACTTATTAATAGCCTATAGAAATTTAGGAGAAATACAAAAATCATTTGATATCTATCAAAAAAATATTTTTTATGCTGAAAACAGTCCTTATCCTCAAGCGAAAACTAAAGCTTTAATTGGTTTAGCACAGTTGTATAGAGAACAAGGAGAATTTGAAAAAGCAGTAGCTTGTCATCAAGAAGGAATCAAAGTTTTAGATGAAATAGGCGCTAAATGGGACTTAGCAGAGGCTTACTATCAAATTGCATTAACTTATCAAAAGATGGGTGAGCAGCCAAAGAGTGAGGAACACTTTGAGCGAGCGATCGCACTTTTCCAAGAAATGCAAGCACCCAAACAAGTTGAGAAAGTACAAACAGCAATGGGGTGTCTGTAGAAATAATCAGTAATAATATTAGAACAGCACGTGCATCAATACGTTTAGCGTTTACGATCAATTGGTTTTGGTGCGTCATACTCAGCTAAAGGAGAATATATAGTAATGCTAACTTCTACAGTCGTCTCGAATGTATCAAGTGCAAAAGATTTTTCACTAGAAGAGTGGATGCACAATCCCCCCGATCATACAGAATGGGTGAATGGGGAATTAGTGGAGAAAAACGGAGTGACACTCAAGCATAGCCGGATACAGGGAAATTTATATTTTTACTGGAGAAATTACAAAGATTCCACCGGACAAGGAGCACAAGTTTATACAGAAGTACCCTGTCGTACCAACAAGCAGGGACGTGTTCCCGATGTTGCTTATCTCACACCAGAACTTTTCAATCAATTTGGTGAACCTGCTGTGTTACCCCAAAGTTTCCCACTCATTGCTGAGATTGTTTCCCCTACAGATTTGGCTGAAGAGGTTATTGCTAAATCTCAAGAATATTTGCAATCTGGAGGCGAGGAAGTTTGGCTAGTGTTTCCCGAAAATCGTTGGATTATTGTGACAACAAAAAATCAACGGTTTGTGTTTACTTCTGGTGAAATTGTCAGCACTCAAATTGTGCTAAAAGGTTTCAATGTAGCAGTTGATGAATTGTTGGCTTGATCAAAAGTTCTGCTTAAAGTTTTTTAATGCTCCTTTTCTCCCACCACTTGGCTAAAGCGTGAAAGCTTACTAAGGGATAACTACTCCCATGCTCCCATTGAAGTAAGAAGTAAATGCCTAGACAAGTCTAGGGTTTATATAGCCGACTCGATACATCGCGTATGACTGTAAAATCATCAATCAGAATAATCACTACCAGAACCATACTTCCAAGCATCAGTCCAACGATTCCAATAATATTTAGATATATGAGGCAAATTTCTCTTCCACGGTTCTAACATTTGACTCAGCCAAAATAAAACAGAGTAAATTCCTAAATTCACATAGTGAACCATCCAACCCAGTAAAGTTCCCAAACCGACTTGAGGAATCACTTTAGCAATTAATCCTGGATGTGTTAAGGCAGTTTTTATGAGTGTTTTTGTTAGGGCTGGAAACTGTACTACATCTTGCAAAAAAGGTTTGAGTACAGATTCACCGAGTTGTTGCATTTGTTGAAACACCACAGACAGGAGTTGATTAATTTGATTTGGCTCAATTTTTTGATTAACATCAACACTCATTGCTCTTTGGAATAGCCAAGTCACAGCTAAGCTAGGTTGGTATGGTTGCAGTGGTGCGATCACCTTTGCAGATAACTGATCTATTTCTAGCGCCTCGTGAATACCTAATGTTAAACGCCGTAAGTGACGCACCATCGCACCAAAACCGCCAAAACTCAAAGGAGATTGGCTTCCACTGCTATCTCCAACTGGTAGAATGCGATTCCAAGGTGTCTTGAGTGGAGAACGATAGGAGGGAAAAAAGCCAAATAGCGCTCGTTTAAATGTCAGCTGGCTCAACTCCACGCCTTGATATTCCGGCATCAAACGCAGATAATCCTCAAATAGAGCTTCTAAACCCAAGCGTTCTGGATTGGCATCCATGTAAGTAAACATGTAAGTGGTTCTAGCATCCCTTGCTGGAAAAGCTTCCCAAAAGTATTGGCATTGATTTTGTACAGGTGTGAATGATAACAACAAGTCGCCTGTGTGATTTTCTGGAAAACCTTGAGCACAAGTTCCCACAACTAAACAAAGTGCATCTGGTTTTTGTCCCTGACGTGCTTGCTGGATTATGGGAGAAAGATATCCCATTGCATCAATTAACAACCTGGTTTTGAATTGGTTGTTTACCATCACTCCATCAGGATGAACAACTGCTTCTGTAAATGGAGTATTTTCAAATAACTTTCCACCAGATGCAAGAAATCGCTGCTTTAAAGTTTCCAGCAAATAAACTGGATCGACACCAATGTTCAGAACATCTCTTACCCAAACTTCTGTACCACCAAAAAAGCTGACTCTCGCGGGGTTGTATTTTGTGGCGATCGCCTGATCCAATTCTGCATCCGTCAGTAAATTTAACTCCAAGAAAACTTGTAATTCTTTATGAGAAATATTCCATTCTTGCTCTCTACCACGTAACATTGAGCGTTCTATTAACGCCACTCGCACTCCCTTTACAGCTAAGGCACAACCAATTAAAATGCCTAATGTACCGCCGCAAATGACAACATCCCAATCTATAGCACCCAAATGTTGCTGAGTTTCTTTTACTACCATTGGTACAGGAGCGTTATCCTCTCTCACTGATGTCAAAATGCGATCAGCTTGGCGTAACTTATCTAAAATATTTCCTGGTAGTTGTGAAAGAATATTTTCCGTCAGGGACATAATACTAAATTCCACTATAGTCACTATTTCTCATCGTACTAATATAAATTGAAAGTCAAAGTCAATCTTGATTTTTTATAAGTTATTTCTCAAGATAGATGTCTATAGGAATCCGGTTTTGTTTATGTTAGCTTGCGTGGCGGAGCCATACGAACTCGTTGAGGTAGGGAACAGGCAACGCCAAGGTGAGCGTCGCCAAGGTGAGCGTCAGCCGAACGGCAACGCTTAACGCTTAACATAAACTGTATTGAGTTTTGTTCAAAAATCTGCTGAGGAATTCTATATGAGATAAATAACTCTTTATTTCATGAAAGAGTCATTAATGAAAGGAAATAGAATTCAACTTGTTTTTCAAGATATTTAAATTTTGCTTCTATCAAAATTTCATTTTTTTATTTTTGAAACATGATACTCTAAAAGATTCTGTAAGCACTCCTTGTGTCAAAGATTGCATTCACAACTGCTTTGCCTACTTACTTATTCAGAAGATCGTGACTGCAGAACGGACAGGGCAGGATTTCTCAAAACAGAATTAATTTTATTCCTGCGTACAAGATTAATCCCACGCTTAACTGTTGCACTACCCTGGCGCGCTGCGCATACTCAACCGTTACATTCTTCTCAATTAGCTTGGTTGGAGAAAATTAAACACCTACACTAATTGCAGCAGCACTCGCAGCAGCAGCAGCGGAGAAAAAAGCTGTGCCAAACAGCCACCAAGCAGCAGTTTCTGCCACCTTTTGGCTAGCTTCCGCTTGCTGTCTAGCTTGCTGCTGGCAAATTTGGTTAATGAATTGCTCTACCTTGGGACTCAGTCGATTGGGCTTTAGCTCTTTTGGTTCGGCAGACTTTAGAGCGATTGGCAATCCATTAGTTTGGACTTTCTGGGGTTGATTCCCCCAAATTTGCTGCCAAAAGCCTTCAAAAGAGTCTACAAACCAATTAATATCTTGTTTTGACAAATCTGTGCGACTATCGACTATATCCACAAAGGTTTTACGACCGATATTGCGTAAGTAATTCTCCTTAGTGAGAGATTGCATTTCTGGTTGGGCGACTAATTTTTCAAACTCATCTTCAATTTGTAGTCGCGCTTCCTCAGAGAGTTGTAGCTGGTTTAAATAATTGTCTATTGCCTTGTGGATACTGGTTCGATCCGTCGCTGAACCCAGTTCGTTACGAACTGCGGCTGCAGCTGCATCTGCTGTGGAAACAACGCGATCGCTGATCGTCTTCGCACCAAAGCCTATAGTTGCTGTGCCGATAATGCCTTGCAAGCCAGAAGTAGCCTGATCCAAAACGGAACCAAGTACCGAGCCTACCGTAGTAACACTGACCCATACCAGTAAAAAGAAGTAGGCTGCCCAAATGACCAGACCAATAATTGCTGCCAATAGCGGATCATGTAATGGGCAAAGTTTCACCGCTAGAAAACAAGCAAAAAATAATGTAATGCTGACAGTTCCTAACGTTCGCAACCCAACTATTGTCCCAACTTGATTAATCTTATCGTCCATCGATGCTTGGCCGTTAGTATCTAATTCATGCTCTGGAGTTGAGTCTGAAATTCCCAAGGCAATGAAGAAGTTAGTTAGCAGTAGCCCAAAGGCAAAGGCCAGCAACAGTCCAGCTATCAAGACTAAAAAACCTTGAGTGCCTGACAACAGAAGCGCAGCATCAACTGACGCCGTAAATTCTTGAGCGATGACAAGCTGTGCTATCCAACACTGCGTGCTGCACAGTCCCACTATTGTATCCATACTCACCAAAAATGTTAGTCTTGCTACTGTTTATTTATTAGTAATATGTTTGCTGTTGATTTTTATCTCTCTAACGGTCTAAAAAAGCGCCTAGAGTTAGGAGTTTAGTTTTCATCCATGAGGCGAAAACGTCTTCAATTGCAGCTAATAGCAGAGCAAAGTTAAAAGCGAAAAGCTTAGAGAATACTAACTTGACATAATGAAGTTTTATGAATCATTTAGTGTTAATAACTAGCAATAGTGTACTTAAATTTTCTCTACTAAATGTAAATTTTTGTTTGTTGTCGTTTAATTAAGCTTGCTTTCTCAGTGCAAATCAATTTCAATAGTTTCCTGTTACTAGTCATCTTTCCCCCTTGCCCCCTGCCCCCTGCACCCCTGCTTGGTTCGGTCAGTCGAACTTAACTGACAACTAAATCTCCCAAAATCCATGCTCCAAAATTGAGATCCAACAGTGGTGAGCAACTCTCACTCCTTTTCTCCTTATGAATTCCTAAATAGAAATATGGGTCATTTACATAAAACTTTCAGGCGAAAAGCATTCCGAGTTCTAGCATTTTTACTTGGCATCATCTTTGCTTTAGTTTTGGTACCTCACACTTCGGCACAGCTACCAAATTCGACGGAAATACTGTGGGATACTTACGGCATACCCCACATCTACAGCAAAGATACCCGAAGCGCATTTCAAGCCTTTGGTTGGGCACAAATGCAAAGTCATGGTAACTTGCTTTTACGTCTTTACGGTCAAGCACGCGGACGTGCAGCCGAATACTGGGGAGAAAAATATTTAGAATCAGACCGTTGGGTTCAGACTATGGGAGTGCCAGAACGCGCCAGTTCTTGGTACAAAGCACAAAATCCAACTTTTCGCAACTATCTGGATGGTTTTGCTGCTGGAATTAATGCCTATGCTAAGGAGCATGGAGACAAGCTTGACGATGAGGTAGAGGTTGTGCTGCCAGTCAAAGGAGAAGATGTACTGGCTCACCTAAACAGAGTCCTGCATTTTACTTTTGTTGTCAACCCACAAGAGGTTGCAGGTGTCGCCAAGCAAGAATCAAAAGCCGGGTCTAATGGTTGGGCGATCGCCCCATCACATTCTGAAAGTGGCAAAGCGATGCTGCTGGCAAATCCACATTTGGCTTGGTCGGATTTATTTTTGTGGTACGAAGCACAACTTAAGACTCCCGATATTGATGCTTATGGTGCAACACTTGTTGGAATTCCGGTGTTGGCGATCGCCTTCAACAATAATTTGGGCTGGACTCACACCGTCAACACTTACGATGGTTGGGATACGTACTCACTCAAATTAGTTGAAAATGGTTATCGCTTCGATGGCAAAGTTCGTCCCTTTGAGACTAAAACCCTTTCGTTGAAGGTAAAACAATCTAACGGTACGTTAAGCGAACAACCCCTCATCGTCAAACGTTCTGTTCACGGTCCTGTGGTCACACAAAAAGATGGTTCTGCTTTGGCGTTGCGCGTTGCTGGTCTTGATCGACCTGGTGTGCTTGAACAATGGTGGGATATGGCGCGTTCTCAAAACCTCACCCAGTTTCAATCTGTTCTCAAGCGTTTGCAACTACCTATGTTTACGGTGATGTATGCAGACAAAGATGGGCATATCATGCACCTGTTCAACGGTGATGTTCCAATTCGTTCTCAAGGTGATTTTGAATACTGGGAAGGGATTATTCCTGGTGACACGTCTAAAACACTATGGACGAAAATCCATCCCTACCAGGATTTACCGCGCGTCATTGACCCAGAAAGCGGTTGGTTGCAAAATACTAATGATCCACCTTGGACAACGACGTATCCTACTGCTATTAAAGCAAATAATTACCCTGCTTACATGGCACCGAGTTCCCTAGATTTTCCCGGCAGGTTTCGGACGGAGCGTTCTATAAGAATGCTTTCTGAGGACGACAAAATCTCTTTTGATGAGATGGTGCAATACAAACATTCGACCCGCATGGAACTGGCAGACCGCATTTTGGATGACTTAATTCCCGCAGCGCGTCAGCAAGGGGGTGAATTAGCGCGGCGAGCAGCTGATGTTCTGTTGGCGTGGGATAGACAAGCGAATGCAGATTCTAAGGGTGCTGTACTTTTTGCCTCCTGGGCAGAACAGATGGATTTAGATGATAAATCGTTCAGCAAACCTTGGAATCTAGACTCTCCACGTACCACTCCAGACGGTTTAGCCGATCCCAACAAAGCAGTTGCAACACTTGAAGCTGTTGCGGGCAAAGTTGAAAAAGCTTATGGAAAGCTAGATGTCGCGTGGGGAGATGTTTTCCGCCTACATGTGGGCAATAAGGATTTGCCTGCTAATGGTGGTGATGGAAGTCTCGGTATTTTCCGCGTCGTCGATTTTGCACCAGGAGCAGAAGGTCACTTCCAAGCAGTTCAAGGTGATTCGTTCGTCGCTGCTATTGAGTTTTCTCAACCAGTAAAGGCGATGGCGTTGATTGGCTATGGTAATGCAACTCAACCAAATTCGCCCCATGTCGGTGATCAGTTAGAGTTGTTCACTGGCAAGCAGTTGCGTCCAGTTTGGCGCGAGCGTCAGGATATTCTAGCGCATTTAGAGGAGCGTAAGGCATTCTGAATCTAACCAGGGTCAAAAAGCCTTGATTTCGGGCTTTTTGGCTATCTGGGATGTTATGTTTATTTACGCGCCTGGTGCACCACTATCAGGCTGCAAGTGGGAGGACGAGAACCCCTCAAGATGTAGTGTTCGCCGTGCTCCACACTACATCTGTTCTTCAGAGAGGGGATGAAGTCCGACACAACGGGTTTTAACCCGTTGTTTCTCTTGCCCATTGTTCCATCCATCAATCAGCAAAGAAACCAAGCCACAACTTATCACGGAAGTAAAGTTAAAACTACCTGATTTTATTGATTCTAATTGGGTTAAAGAAGTGACGATACGTCCTTGTCTCGGCGAGTTTGTCATTGACTGGGTTATCGACGATGGGAAGGAACCAATCAAAGTTAATCTCAACCTTGATTACAGTCATGCTTTATCGCTTGACCACGGTGGGACAAACTGGCTCACAGGCGTCTCAACACGCGGGAAGAGTTTCATCATTGATGGTCGCAAACTAAAAGCGATGAATCAGGGTTACTGCCGTCTCGTGGCGAAATACAAGCAAGGGAAGTCTGATTTCTACTGGGACAGTAACCTAGATAGAGTGCAGCGTAAGCGCAACAACCGTGCGATTCGTTGATTGCCGAATCACGGTAACCAGCCCGTGATAAGCGCAGCGACAGACGGCTTTGATTTCCTTGGCTGGCACTTTAAAGTGCAGAGTAACGGAAAATTTAGATGTGTTCCATCAGTGAACAACTTTAAAGCATTCCGTCAGAAAGTAAAAGACATCGTCAACTGCCCCAATTATGGTTCTAAGGAAAAAGCCAAGAAATTAGCTCCCATAGTTAGAGGCTGGAGGAACTACCACAGGTTCTGTAAGATGGATGGGTCAAGCAACTCGCTATGGCACATCAGTCACAGAGCATTCAAGGTATTCAACAAGGAAAAGAAGAATAACCGCCACTCAAGCAAAATGCTTGTAGAAAAGGCATTCCCAACAGTTCCTTACTCCGAAAATGACTTCGTCAACGTCCAAGGTGAGAAATCACCCTTTGACGGAGACATTACCTACTGGAGCGAACGTAACAGCAAGCTCTACGACGGCCACACCTCTAAAGCCCTAAAACGGCAAAACCATTCATGCGGAATTTGTGGAATGAAGATGATATCTGAGGATACAGTCCACCTACATCACGTAGACGGAAATCATCAGAATTGGAAGACCAAGAACTGCATAGCGGTCCATCGGGAATGCCACCAATACCACCACATGAGCAAGGAGAAATCCTAGAACATCGGAAGCTGGGTGCGTAGAAATACGCACGCCCAGATTTAACAGAGAGGTGCGGTGGATAATACCACCCATCGACTCTACCAAATGCGCGATGCAATCAACAAAGCAGTGCGGTTCATTATCAACCGATGCCTAAACGACAAGATTGGCAACATCATAATCGGATGGAATGAATGTCACAAAGTTGGTTCTGAGATGGGTAAGGTTAACAACCAAAACTTTGTCCCCATCCCAACAGGACGACTAATTGCACGATTAAAGCAACTAGCTTCTGAATACGGGATTGTAGTCACGGTCACCGAAGAAGCTTACACATCAAAAGCATCATTCTTAGATGGCGATAGTCTACATAAATTTGGTGAAAAACCCAAGGGATGGGTGCCATCTGGAAAAAGGACAAACCGTGGTTTGTACAAAACAGCCGCAGGTTTATTAATCAACGCGGATGCTAACGGAGCAGCTAACATAGCCAAGAAAGTAGCTACACAGCTAGGTGTGAGCCTGGTCGAGGTAGGTAGGGCGGTTTTGACAACGCCACAGCGATACGATTTGTTTACGCGATTAGATAAATCATATTGTAGACGCAGCTACGGGGTCTTGTAGACCCCGTAGCTGCAACAGTCTAGAATCCCCCGTGCTTCCAGCCGGGGGAGATGTCAAGTGGTATTGCAATTTTAATATAAGGATATTACTATATCTTAACATTACAGGTGAGATTGATGAATCGTGGGAAAATAGTTGCAATTATCACAGGTGCGGTTTCCATAATTTTGGCACTTGGCTACCTTGTGCTTGTACAACTGCTAGACTTTAGGGGCGAAATGAAACCTGCTCCTATGAGTGAGTCGTCGCACCAGTCATCAGTAGTCGCGTATATTTTACCAGGAAATGCGCAAGCAGTAGTAGAAAAAATCTACTAACTAGTATGGTACCAAGTAGCATTCAAACAAGAGAGAACTTTTGAGATTGAGTGTGAGCGGTGTAAGAATTATAGCTGGCGTTGCAAACAGTGATGGAGAAAATGGATCACATATACCAGTTGTATTTGATTTGGTGAAAATTGAAAAACAAGATCCCCGACTCTTTAGAGAAGTCGGGGATCTTGTTTTTCATGAATGATTTAGAACTGCTAGAGGTTGCGATACGCGTAGCGGCTAGCCTTGGGCTTATCGCCCCAAAGGGGACAGAGCACCATAGCACTTTACGGCTGCCCATAATTGTACAAGGATTTATGTTGACTTGTGTCACCCCACCAACCCAAACCCCTTGTTGTAAGGAAAGGTGGAGTCAAAACTGCCATGAAATCGACCCTACCACCGTCAACGGATCATCTGGGAAAACACGCGTCCTGCTCTGGGAAGTCTCAAAATAGTCAACGTCAAACAGATTCCTAACATTGAGTGCGGCTCGAAAACCTCCCTAGTTGTAGAAGATACTGGCAACTGGTAGAAGGAAAAGAATTTGATGCTAATTATTTTCAATCATTTTACCAAGAAAGAACTCAGCAGTCACAACTCAGTAGTCAGAATAAGTAGGAAATAATAGTAACTATAGAAATCCTAAGATCCCCGACTTCGTAAAAGTTGTCGGGGATCTGTAGCTTTAAAAACATAGATTGCAAACAATAGTAACTATTAGAATTTTTAAAACTATAAGAATTTCTTAGAGTCATCATTGATTAATGATTTAGCTGACTTATTCCCCTTTTTATAGATACACGGTAATCTATGATTAAAGAAGATGAAATAAAAGTTAAATTTTTCAACTCGCATATCTGCGTTGTAGAAAACAATGGTTGTTCATTGACAACAGCGTCCTGTTATGCTGCAAATTTAGAGGATAATTAATGGATCATTTTCTACTTGAAACTGTTTGCTTAGTTCCTTGCTATGCCTTAAGTGGTGCGCTTTTAGCCGTGCCTTGGTCTCCAGGAATCATTAAACGCACAGGACCAAGACCAGCAGGTTACATTAATTTGGTCATGACATTTCTTGCGTTTGTTCATTCTGCTTTTGTCTTACCAATTGCCTGGAATCAAGCGCCATATGAGATATCTATACCTTGGTTAAATACTGCTGGTTTAAATCTTTCTATTGATTTAGAAATCTCCTCATTAAGTATCGGCGCGATGGTTGTCATTACCGGCTTAAATTTGCTGGCACAAATTTTTGCTGTCGGCTATATGGAGATGGACTGGGGTTGGGCACGCTTTTATTCACTGTTGGGATTGTTTGAAGCTGGGTTATGCGCCCTTGCATTATGCAACTCTTTGTTTTTCAGTTATGTGATTTTGGAAATCCTAACTTTAGGAACCTACTTATTAGTAGGACTTTGGTTTAGTCAGCCTTTGGTTGTCACAGGCGCTAGAGATGCTTTCTTAACCAAGCGGGTGGGAGATTTATTTCTGCTCATGGGAGTATTGGCAATATGGTCACAAGCTGGAACTTGGAACTACACCGATTTAGCAGAATGGGCGACTACTGCCAATGTCAACCCAACCTTAATAACATTAACATGTCTGGCATTAATTGCAGGTCCAATGGGTAAGTGTGCCCAGTTTCCCTTGCATCTGTGGTTGGATGAAGCAATGGAAGGACCTGTTCCCAGTACAATTTTACGGAATTCAGTCGTCGTTGCCAGTGGTGCTTGGGTGCTGATTAAACTGCAACCTGTTTTCAGCTTGTCACCAATAGCAACTTCTGCAATGGTGGCTATCGGTGTTGTGACAGCAGTGGGTGGTTCTTTGATTGCGATCGCCCAAGTTGATCTCAAACGCTGCTTATCCTACTCCGTCAGTGCTTACATGGGTATGATCTTTATCGCTGTTGGGACACAACAAGATGAAGCAGCACTGTTGTTAGTCCTCACCCACGCCTTAGCCTCAGCACTCCTAGTCATGAGTACTGGTGCAATTGTTTGGAACAGCATCACTCAAGATGTCAGCCTTCTGGGGGGACTTTGGTCACGCCGTCCAGTTTCTGGAATAGCATATATAGTAGGGACTCTAGGATTAATTGGGTTTCCACCG
Source organism: Brasilonema angustatum (assembly GCF_059505445.1). NCBI lineage: Bacteria > Bacillati > Cyanobacteriota > Cyanophyceae > Nostocales > Scytonemataceae > Brasilonema > Brasilonema angustatum. Next base: position 74,913 of record NZ_JCACKO010000142.1, read on the forward strand.
TTAGGCGGCTTTTGGGCATTGCTGAAATTAGCATCAGGACTATGGACAACACAACCTTGGCTTGTGGGAGTACTTATCATAGTCAACACTTTAACAGCCTTCAGCTTAACCAGGGAATTCAGTTTAATATTTGGTGGAAAACCAAAGCAAATGAGCGATCGCTCACCTGAAGTCAGTTGGCAAATGGCTCTACCCACAATCATTTTGCTTGGCTTTACTCTCCATTTACCCCTAGTGTTACAAAGCTTATCACTACTACCAACTTGGGAAACTCTTAACAAAGATGTCGGACTTCTGTTGATGTGGTCAAGTATTTTTGGCTGCGCCATTGCAAGCGTCATTTATTTAAGCAACATCATTCCCAAACCAATTCGCTTCCCTTTGAAACCTTTGCAAGACTTGCTAGCATACGACTTTTACACTCCAAAACTGTATCGGGTGAGCATAGTTTTCAGCGTTGCTATGATTTCAAAACTAGCAGACATGATCGACCGCCTCATATTCGATGGAATTGTTAACTTAGTTGGCTTAGTTTCCATATTGAGTGGAGAAAGTTTGAAATATAGCACATCCGGACAAACCCAGTTTTATGCATTCACCGTGCTATTGGGAGTAGGTATTTTAGGAATGGTAGTGAGTTGGCAACACTGGGGTTCTTATCTTTTAAATTTGATGTTTTAGTTTCCAGATTTCTTTGTAACATGGGGCGCAAACTCTTGCGCCCGGAAAAAGTTGTCAACTCACAATCAAGAACTAACAAGCAAAAATTTCTACTAACTGATAAAACTTCTCTCTCTTTTCCCTTCCTCTGCGTTCTCTTGAACTCTGCGGTTTTTTACTCCTTTCGTCAATTACATAACCAAGCAATTTATGCTCAGTCTCTTAATTTGGCTACCTATTTTAGGAGCCGCTGTTATTAGTTTATTACCTCGTGCCATTCCCGCAATCAATATTCGTTTAACAGCCCTAACCGTTACTGGATTAGTTCTTCTTTGGAATATTTTCCTCCTGTTTAAATTTGATATCTCTGATTCTGGGATGCAGTTGCAGGAATATCTACCTTGGAACGATACCCTTGGTTTAAGTTACCAATTAGGAGTTGATGGACTTTCCATACTGATGCTGCTATTAAATAGTTTGCTCACTTGGATTGCGATTTACAGCAGCAACCAAGAAACAGAACGTCCCCGGCTTTATTACTCCCTTATCTTATTAGTAAGTGCAGGAGTTGCAGGTGCATTTGCAGCACAGAATTTATTGCTCTTCTTCTTGTTCTACGAACTAGAATTAATACCCTTCTATCTCCTAATTTCCATATGGGGAGGTGAAAAGCGGACTTATGCGGCTATGAAGTTTCTAATTTATACCGCTGTTTCAGGAGCATTAATTCTAGCAACATTTCTGGGTACAGTTTGGCTCACTGGTTCAACTAGTTTTGATTACAATACACTCTCAACTCAAGCCTTATCAACAACACTACAAATCATTCTACTTGTAGGAATCGTGCTAGGGTTTGGAATCAAAATTCCCCTAGTTCCCTTACACACTTGGTTACCAGATGCTTACGTTGAAGCTTCAGCCCCCATCGCGATTCTTCTTGGTGGAGTGTTAGCAAAGTTAGGAACTTATGGCGTTTTGCGATTTGGGATGGCGCTATTTCCCGAAGCTTGGAGTATTCTTGCACCCAGTTTAGCAACTTGGGGAGCAATCAGTGCTATATACGGGGCAGTCACCGCGATCGCTCAAAAAGATATCAAGCGCATGGTTGCATATAGTTCCATTGGGCACATGGGCTATATATTGTTAGCAGCAGCAGCTAGTACTTCGTTAGCATTGATTGGTGCGATCGCCCAAATGTTCAGTCACGGTATTATCCTCGCCATCCTTTTCCATCTTATAGGAGTTGTAGAAGACAAGGTAGGAACCCGTGAGTTGGATAAACTCAATGGTTTAATGAGTCCTATACGCGGATTACCCTTAACAAGCGCCCTACTCATTTTAGGAGGTATGGCAAGTGCTGGTATTCCTGGTATGACAGGATTTATTGCTGAATTTATCGTGTTTCAAGGCAGTTTCTCCGTCTTTCCGATACCAACACTGTTATGTGTTGTCGCCAGTGGCTTAACTGCAGTTTACTTTGTCATCCTCCTTAACCGCACCTGTTTTGGCAAACTTGACAACGACTTAGCTTACTATCCCAAAGTTCTGTTGTCTGAGAAAATACCAGCTTTTATTTTAGCAGCCCTGATCTTGTTCTTGGGAGTACAACCGAGTTGGTTAGTGCGTTGGAGTGAACCAACAACGACAGCAATAGTTGCGGCTATTCCTCCTATTGAAAAAACCGTAACGACTCAAGTCGCTCTCAATCAATAAATCTATCTAGAATGTCCATTTTTCAAAAAATTTTGTGAACGACAATGGGCATTTCTTGGAACAGTCAATTTGATGAAAAAAAACCGCAGAGGCACAGAGAACACAGAGAAAGAGAAAAACAGAGAGAGGAAAAATTATCTGTATGAATGCAACTTAGTATAATTTTTTGTGTTTATCAGTGTCCATCTGTGGTTTCAAATATCTTAATACGTGATGAAATGAAGGCTACTAGTTAAGAGAAAAGAAAAGAGGAAATAAAAATGGTACAAACTCCAAACAAAACCGAAGCTAAATTACCTCCTTCCACCCATGAGTTTGCAGAAGTGATTCATCGGTTAGAAGCAGGCGGTGCAATGTTGCCCGACACGCCAGAAAACTTAATGCAAATCATCGGTCTTTACAAAGCTTATGCAGTACCGATGGACTTTTACTGGCGCGACTTATTATATATTGCTGAGCAGGTATTTATAGATCCATTTCCCTTTTTTAAATACTTCATTTCTCAGGAGTATTTAGAACGTCACAATCATTATGCTGGTGATGATGCTGAGTTGAGAGTTTGGCGCGGTGAGGCGACTGCCCATCCGGAACTCTTAGCATTTATGCAAAAGGGTGAAACCTTCAAAATGCCTAAATTATTGCATCACTTATTCCATGATCGAATTAACATGGAGTTTGCCGAAGCTTGTATGCGAGCAATGCTTTGGCATAGAGGAATGGGTGGAAAATTTGACCCTTATCTGGATACTGAAGAATACAAAGCGAATGCTGATAGGGCAATCAAAGCTTACTTCAAAGGTAATCCTGTCATGTTGGGACTCTACAAACTGTTCCCAGATATGTTTATAGAACAGTGTCGTCAGATGTCTTACTACTCTAATCTGGGTTTGTTCTGGGAAATCATGGCTGCCGTGTTTTTTGAAATGTCAGACTTATATGACGAAGGGAAAATTACGACTGTCCCAGAGGCGATGAATTTCTTGGTGAATGGAATTCTTGCAGTCGCAAATCGTCCTATTTACCATAACGTTTATATTCGTGGCGAATGCTACGAAATCGTTCCCAAATCTAAAGGCTTTGTCTGGCTTCACGAGGCTGCATTACCTTACGTGGAAGCTGTTTTTTACCGTACTGCTCCCTTTCGGGGTACAAAATCTTATAATGCTCAAGCAGGACAAGTGCCAACAGATCAAAAAGACTTTCACTACGGAATTCTTTATGCAGATGTCTTTCCAGTAGGTACCGCAGGTATTCCACCAACACTACTCATGCAAGATATGTTGCATTTCTTGCCTCCATATCTTGTTGATTACTACAAGCAATATTGCCGAGGCGAAGAAGATACGTTGATTCAGTTAGGAATTAGTTTCCAACGTTCAATGTACTGCGTCACTTCTGCAGTTATTCAAGCATTACGAACAGCACTTTTACATCCTTTAGATGACCCAAATCCCGAACATTTACAAGCAAATCGGGACTTTTTTGAAACTCAGTTAAATCGTTTTACTCGTCCTGAGTATGGTATTCGTAATGCTGCTCGTCTGCGGGATATTCAGAGACAGGATTATAGATAATATCGTGTACGGATAAAAATTTATAACCAAAGTAGCAGAGGACACCCTGAGAGGGTTCTCACCCCCACTCATTGATCCCCTACAGCCCCGCCCTTTCAAGGAAGTCAAAAGTAAAAATTAATACTTTTGACTTTTGACTTGTTTTGCCCTTACACCCCTGTTAACCTTTTCAACGCTGTTGGGTTGTTCAGCAGCATTTACGGCTTGCACTCCTAGTGAATTCATTTTTATTGAGAATATTTTTTATAGATCTTTCTATCTATAGATTGAAGTAATTGATATTTAGAATCCCTAATATAAGCTCCAAGATGTGTTTTATATTTGCTAATGTGTCTTTTGCGCAGGACAAAAATAATACACAGGCTCTGAGTATGAACCAGAGCAAGAACAAATTTTAACTAAAACTAAGAACCAAATCAAAGAACAAAATCATTTAGGACAGCTACAGTCATAATTTAGGAGAAATTAACATGAGCACTTACGCCAAGGAATTGAGAGCCACAGCCCAAGCTATGGTTGCTCTTGGTAAGGGTATTCTGGCAATGGATGAAAGTAATGGCACCTGTAACAAGCGGTTTGAGAAACTGGGGATTCAACCCACAGAGGATCGCCGACGTGCTTACCGGGAACTAATTTTGACGACTCCTAACTTGGGTGAGTTTATTAGCGGTGCGATTCTGTATGATGAAACAATTCATCAATCTACACTCTCAGGTAAACCCTTTACCCAGGTGATGCCGGAAGCAGGCGTGATCGTAGGCATCAAAGTAGATACCGGAGCAAAAGATTTATCAGGATGTCCGCAAGAGAAGATCACAGAGGGACTTGATGGATTGCGCGATCGCATTGCTGAGTACTATAAAATAGGTGCGCGATTTGCTAAGTGGCGAGCTGTGATTACCATCGGTAACGGCATTCCCAGCCGTACTTGTATTGAAGCTAATGCCCATGCCCTTGCTCGGTATGCAGCACTGTGTCAAGAAGGGGGATTGGTGCCGATTGTAGAACCAGAAGTGCTGATCGATGGCGATCATACAATTGAGCGATGTTATGAAGTTACTGATCAAACCTTGCAAGCCGTATTTACTCAACTGCGCTTGAACAAAGTGGCATTCGATCAAATGATTCTCAAGCCCAGCATGGTGATTGCAGGATTAAATTGTTCTACTCAATCAACAGTAGATCAAGTGGCCCAAATGACGATCCAATGCTTGCTGAGCAATGTACCTGCAACAGTTGCGGGTGTGGCATTCCTGTCTGGTGGACAAACCAATGAAAAGTCAACCGCACACCTAAATGCGATGAATCTCAAGTATGGTGCGAAGTGTCCTTGGCCTGTTACTTTCTCATATGCTCGTGCGATTCAGCAACCCGCTCTAGAGCACTGGCGCGGAGAGGATGACAATACCAAAGCCGCACAACAGTTGCTTTTTAATCGGGCAAAGTTGAATGGTGCTGCCAGTCAGGGTAAGTACAACGTGGAGATGGAGAAAACACCTGCGTTAGTCTAATTCACTGCAATTCCTGCGGAGGTTTGATGGAAAATACCATCACTTGTGTATTACAGCGGTTTTCATATGAATAGACCACAAATCGTAGGGGAGCCAGTGCGTTGGACGGGTTTCCCGGCTTGAAGCATCTGGCGTTGGGCATTGCTCACAAAAGCCTACGTGATAGACATTTGAGATATTGGTGAGCAATGCCCACCTTACAGAAAACCGCTGTAAAGTGCAGTTAGCTTCTTCGCCCCCTCGCCCCGCACCATAGAAGGCTTGGTGTCGCAATATTCAGTTTAAGAAGGTGCGTTATGGCAAAGCCATAACGCACCTTTTGGCTATGTATCTGATTCTGGGGATGATTAGGAATACAGCGTAAGCGTTTCATCGATTTAGAATGGGTGGTTTCTTTACACCGTGAATTGATATTTATTGAGAATTTATTATGATAAATCTTCCAATCCATAAATTCAAGCTATTGATATTTATAATCCCTAATCCAACCTCCAAGATGTCTTTTATATTTGCTTTTATGTATTTTTCGTAGGACAACAATAATACATTGATCAGCCCCTCCGGGGCGGGAACAGGGAATAGGGAACAGGCAACAGCAAAAAATTAGCCCCGGATATTGGATTCAAGCCCCTTAATTTATTAATGGAAGAATTCAAAAAAATTGTTGACAGATGCGTAGCACGATTCAACAAGACGTCCTTGTTTAAATCCCCTAATTTTAATTAAGTAAGTCGGTGCAAAAAAATCAAACTGTGTAAAGAAAAGTAAATAAGGCTCAAACTCTTTCTCTCCCTACTCCCTGCTCCCTGCTTTATTCCAACAAGAATTATTTACGCCGACCTACTTATGGGGATTCCCCTGTTGCCTGTTGCCCGTTCCCTGTTCCCTTTTTAATCTTGGTATTGACAAAAAGAAGCTCTGGAGCACTTCTTGGTGGGAGTAACGGAGAATGGTGAAGAAGAAGCACGCCTGAGAAGGGAGCGGTTGTAGTGGGGGAGAAAACCCCACGAATAAATACGTTCGCATGAATCAAGATGTTAGCGTTGCAAGAGCGCCGCCTCCGGGGCGCTTCGTGCCGTAGGCAGGGGAATTGGAGTTGTTGCATGAATAAATACGTTCGCATGAACTGATTGCAGGGAGAAGAAGCACCAGCGAAAAGGGGCAGGGTGCATGGGAGAGGACTGATCCACGTAAATTCTTTTTCTCCCTACAAGGAGTGCTTTGGTGCTCCCTACTTCTTCTTTCTGCCCCGACAACGCGCTTGTGCTAACTCCTGCCCAGACGCTCTTGCAACAAGTCGGGAAACCCTACCAAGAGCGCTGCTTCACCCGCGCACGGCAGTGGCTTCCCTACACCCCTTCTTGGTCAATTTCAGAAACATCGGCTGGAACCCTCATTCTTGCGTTCGGTGACAAAAGTTTTCAATTTACTGACAATAGATCCTAGATTTATTTACAGATAATTGCAATAATGAGGCTGGTGCTTCCATGCATAATAGTCATAATTTAGGAGAAATTCACTGCAATTCCTGCGGAGGTTTGATGGAAAATACCATCACTTGTGTATTAAAGTTGCGATTTTATGGAGATGGGCGCTCTCCACCCAATGCAACTAAAGACTCTTGTCATCCTCTGAGTCGATAGAAAAATTTGCACAAAATGTGAAGCGAACTTCGTTTCGCTGCGCTAACGCGCCTGCTGAAGATTCTGTCTGGCAGACTTCACGCTGAACCCTTATACAATTGCCCGTTCTGCGTGTTGCGCGTTTTGTTGTAGAGTGCCCTCTTGGTGTTCGCTGCGCTAACACTAAATCAAGCTCTTTGACGATATACTACAGCCGATGTGTTGTAGCCAACGCAGGAGCAAAGATTACAACCTATCAACGAACTACACCTAGATTGCAGTGGGGTTAAAACAAGCGATCGCTACTGAACAAGCCCGGGGTAGACAGAACACGAACAAAGCAAAATTAAAAGCCAAAACAAACACTGTTAAGGAGCAAAAATGTCGAAGATTGGTTTATTTTATGGAACTCAAACCGGAAACACTCAAAACATTGCAGAGTCGATTCAAAAAGAGTTTGGCGGTGATAGCGTTGTAACACTGCATGATATTGCCGATGCTGGTACGGACGACTTTGAGGGGTATGAAAATATCATTGTTGGTTGCCCAACCTGGAACGTTGGTGAATTGGAGGGCAGTTGGGAAGGCTTCTTCGAAGACCTAGACGAGATTGACTTTAATGGTAAAAAGGTGGCTTACTTTGGACCAGGCGATCAAGTTGGCTATGCTGAGAACTTTCAGGATGCAATAGGTATTTTAGAGGAAAAGATTTCAGAACTCGGTGGCAAAACGGTTGGACAGTGGCCTACAGAGGGTTATGAATTCGAGGAGTCTAAAGCCGTCAAAAATGGCAAGTTTGTGGGCTTGGCGTTGGATGAAGATAATCAATCTGACCTGACGGATCAGCGCGTCAAAAAGTGGGTAAGTCAGTTGAAAGGAGAGTTTGGCTTGTAAGGTTCCTCTGAAATATAAGCCATTAAGGCGTTGTGAGATATCCGAGCACTGCATCGGTGGGTTTCGTGTCATTGGTTTATGCCCAATGCATACCTTGATGCAAGCATGGTTTCGATGGCTGATGAAGTCCGAATTTCGGAGATAACTAATGCCACAGACCTTTTTGACGGATGTAGTGCTAATTTTAGGAGCCTCTCTATGTCCACTAGTTTTATTAGTCTTGCTAATTAACTTTCTGTGGGCGGTTTGTGCTGCTTTTGTTTGAAAGTGTAACTCGACTCAAACGCCTCGATTCAATTGAGTGCGTCCCGTTGAGCTTTGCGTTGGCGTATTCCTTTGGGCGGGACGCTTTGCGACGAGCGCCTGCCCTTTGAGCATAGGAATCGTGGCGAACCTTTCACAGGTTGCCACTCTCTCAAAGGCACTGTTCATTAATGCATTTGCTTTTACAGAAGCTAACTTTGAGTGTTTCCATTTTCAGCTGCTTTAGACACAGGACTTAGGCAAGGGAAACGTAGTTGCACCCGTTGCGACGAGGAGTGCGCAATCTTATCGCTTTAGTTATTAAACGAGGAAAAAACTCATGGCTTTTGAACTACAATCATTACCCTATTCTGAAAATGCTCTAGAACCATACATTGATGCTCAAACAATGCAAATTCACCACGATCTTCATCATGGTGGTTATGTTAAGAATCTCAATACAGCTTTAGAAAAGCATCCAGATCTACAGAATCAAACCATTGATGATTTAATTCGGAATCTTAATACATTGCCTGAAGGTGTTCGTAACGCGGTTCGCAATAATGGTGGTGGACACTTTAATCACTCCATCTTCTGGACAATTATGGGTCCTAATGCAGGTGGTGAACCAACCGGAGCGATCGCTACTCTTATCAATGAAGTCTTTGGCGACTTCGAGAACTTCAAAACTCAGTTCAATGATGCAGGTGCAAAGCACTTTGGTAGTGGATTTGTCTGGCTGGTGCGAACAACCGACAATAAATTTGAGATCGTCAGTTTGCCCAATCAGGATTGTCCTTGGTCAGAGGGACATTACCCCATTTTATGTAACGATGTTTGGGAACACGCCTACTATCTCACCTATCAGAACCGTCGCCCAGAATATCTCAAACAGTGGTGGAATACCGTTAACTGGAATGCGGTGAACGAACGGTATAATATAGCAACTAGCGCTTAAAAATCGCGTTTTACATGCAATCTCAGCAGGATTATAGAGAATCCCTCCTGCCTTCTTGCATTGGTATCAGTTTAAGATGGTGCGTTACGCTTTGCCCTAACGCACCTTGTGGCTATGTCTCTGAGTCTGGGGATGATTCGGATTTTTCAGGTTTGAGTAATGGGAATGCGATCGCATCTCGAATACTAGCGCAGTCTGTTAATAACATCACTAACCTGTCAATTCCAATTCCTAACCCACCTGTGGGAGGCATACCATATTCCAACGCCGTCAAGAAGTCTTCATCCACTTGCGCTTCCAAATCACCACCGGCTTTTTGTGCGACTTGCGCTTCTAAACGTTGGCGCTGATCGATAGGATCAGTCAACTCTGAGAAACTGTTGGCAGTTTCCCGCCCAACAGCATATAACTCAAATCGTTCCACTAAACCAGGTTTAGAACGGTGCGGCTTTGCCAGTGGTGAAATTTCCACGGGAAAATCGGTAACAAAAGTAGGCTGAATCAGTTTTTCCTCAACTTTTTGCTCAAACCCTTCATTTAAAAGCTTGCCAATTGAAGGGCAATCTTCTACATTTTCAAAACCAGCATTTTTACTAGCTACTTTTGCCTCTTCCAAAGTTTGAAACGAGTTGAAATCCAAACCTGTGTATTCCTTCACCAAGTCGTTCATTGTCGCACGCCGCCAAGGAGGAGTCAAATCCACTGGTGTGCCTTGGTACGTAATTTGTAGCGTGCCGAGAACTTCTTTGGCAACGGTGGTAATTATACCTTCCGTCAGCGCCATCATATCGTTGTAATCGGCATAAGCTTGGTAAATTTCAATTGTGGTAAATTCAGGGTTGTGACGGGTTGATATTCCCTCATTGCGGAAAATCCGCCCCAGTTCAAACACCTTTTCAAACCCACCGACAATCAAGCGCTTGAGATGAAGTTCTGTCTCGATTCGCAGATACAGCTTCATCTCTAGAGTGTTGTGGTACGTAATGAACGGACGCGCGTCTGCACCACCCGCTTCTTTTTGGAAAACGGGAGTTTCAATTTCAATAAAATCACGCTGTTCCAAGTAACGACGAATACCAGCAGTAATGAGAGCGCGACGGCGAAAAGTTTGGCGAACTTCAGGGTTTACTATCAAGTCAACGTAACGCTGACGGTATCGCTTAGCAACATCCGTCAACCCATGCCATTTATCTGGCAAGGGCAAAAGAGATTTTGTGAGAATCGTGTATTTTGTGACAAAAACAGATAGCTCGCCCTTTTCAGTCCGTTTAATTGTCCCACTTGCTCCCAAGATATCGCCGACATCTGTGAGTTGCTTGAGGTGATTGAAAGCATCAGCATCAACATCTGCCATGCTTTCTTGAATGCGGTTTTTTTCCAAATAAAGCTGAATTGTGCCGGTTTCATCTTCCAAGGTGAAGAAAGCCAATTTCCCGAAAACACGACGCGCTATAATGCGTCCAGCCACAGTCACGTTTAAATCAACTTCTTCACCGTTAGGCAAATCAGCATATTTTTCCTGTAATTGAGCCGCGTGATGGCTGGATTCCCAATGGTAGGCATAGGGGTTCATCCCCAATTGCCTTAGCTGTTCTACTTTTTCTAGCCGCGTAGCACGGATATCTTCTTCCGACATGGTTGACGAACTAAATAGGGCAAGATTTCATTATTGTATGTAATTGTAAGAATAGCTGTAGCAATGTCCGCCGACAAACTAGTCACCTTTAGGTCTGGTCAAAACCGAAAACCAAAGTTGTAAAATTGCAACCTTCCATAACCGAGAAATTGACCATGAGGTTGCTCTCCCGGCGGAAACGCCGTGACTCCAAATAGGTAGACACCAGCAACCGTCGGGTTCTGCACTGGCTTGAGAGCTAGTGTGATAGTTCTACCTGGAGGTACTGGCGGATCAAATATCAGTGATAGTGTTTTGGTTTTGCTGTCCCTTGTCACATATTTCAAAGCAAGCTTTTGACCTTCTTTGGAAGGCGTTCCTTCAAAAGCAGAAGTGTCTCGCAAGTTAAAGCGCACACGATCTACTCCTTCACGCTGGTGAATTGTAATTGTTTGCAGCGGTTCTCCAGCATTTTCTGGCAGGCCAATGGTAAAATAGTATGTTGCACCCCATACATAAGTATCCTTGTAGGTGGTCACTGTACCCAGCAAGGTCGGTGGTTGGACAAAATAGACTTTACCATCTCGTAACTGAACTGCTTGACTCAAGTCCGCAGTGTATCCGCCTATGACTGTTGTACAAGCAATTGCTGTACCTAAGAAAAATGCTACACGCATTGTTTTGCTTCCGGTGGATCTATGACAGGTGACAAACTTGCCCCATAACTTAATTTTACGATTTAGTTTTGTGTGCTCTACGTTTTCAGAAAAAAAAGGAGTCAGAATTCACAATTGTGAATTCTTCTTCAACGGTACTAGACCTCTGGTAAAAATGGCTATGAAACCTTTACCGCGCTTGCACTAAAAATCATTTTTACCAGAGGTCTACTTAGGCAAAAGATACCCAACTCAGTTTGCAAAGTTATAAGAACTTTGTAAAAGATTATTGACTTGTGTTGTCAAAGTGCCTTGTTAAGTTAGAAACTAAAAATATAAACACACGCAATTATTCACAATTATGCAGGCAGTTTCTAGCGTCGAACTTAAGCGACCGATTTGGCAAAATGTTGCCATATTAGCTTTAGGCTTTTGGCTCAGTGCCAGCTTATTTCTTGACTTGGTAATTATGCCTACTCTTTACGTTTCTGGCATGATGACTCAAGCCAACTTTGCTTCAGCTGGCTATACACTTTTCTGGAATTTTAATCGTATCGAATTGCTCTCTGCTGGCTTAGTATTAACCAGCGTGTTAGCTGTGTGCAACAGCCAATCTCAGTGGCGTCGCGGTGCAATTATTTTGTCTGTATTACTGCTGGCGATCGCTTCTATTAACACCTACTTGTTCACTCCGCAAATGTCTGCCCTCGGAATCGAACTGAACCTGTTTGAGACAACTGCTGAAATTCCAGCAAGTATGAATATACTGCATGGTGGTTACTGGATTTTGGAAACAGTAAAACTATTGGTAGGTGGCACACTTTTGAGCTGGTGCTGGCGACGATAACTGGATGAGGAATGATGAATGATCAATGGTAAAACACTTCATTCCTCGTTGTTAAAAAATAATAGGCGTATTGCAAGTATGGCAAATCCCACGGCGGCGATCGCTTTCAACAACCTTGTGGGTAATACCTCTGACACCGCTCCCCCCGCCAAAGCTCCCAATAAGCTAGTCAAAAGCAGTGCGCCAGCTGTACCAAAAAACACCGCACGCGGAGATTGACTACGACCTGAAAGCGCAATTGCAGCTAACTGGCTTTTGTCACCCAATTCTGACAAAAAAACCGTAATAAAGCTTAATCCTAAAAGATGCCAATCCATAGTTAGTCAAGAGTCAAGAGTCAAGAGTTCTTATCAGTCACACAGGTTAATTAACTAAATTATTTGGTAATTACCAAATCCCAAAATAACATTAACGAAATTAGCAGCAGCATTATCCCTGCTGCTTTTTCTATAGTTTTTGGGGAGAGTTTGCTAGCGATCCAACTGCCTAACAGGACACCCAATAGACTAGTCATGACTAGCGCGGTGGCAGATCCCAAAAACACAACCCACGGAGAATGTGATTGCGCACTCATCAATAAAGTGGATAGCTGTGTCTTGTCACCAATTTCCGCCAGAAAGATGGTCAAAAATGTCGTGGCGAAGATGACTACTGGGGTTTGCGGCTTAGTCGGTTTCTCAGAAACCAAAGGTGACGACGCCTCAACTGAGGTAGTTGGACTATTGCAATCTAGTTCATCTTTTTGCTCTAGCTGGCTTTGGGTTGCAGATGTAGTAAGGTTCAAGGGCTTGGAGTCAAGTTTCACAGGCAGTATTTTTTTGCTAGTTAAGTTGTTTTCATATTCTTCTCATTTTCTCAATATTTTTCACAAATAGCAAGGGAATAGGGAACGCTTAACGCTTAATAGGGAATTCTGAACGCTTAACTCTTAACAGAACCTCGTAAAATCTCACTTTTGCAAGAGATCTATTAGCTTTTAGTCCCAAGTAATAGCCTGGTTTCACTAGCAGCCGCTTGCATCGCGCCCTCCGAAGTCATGCGATTTGTCAATGCAGCACTCAGATAACGTTGCAAAATATCTGATGCTTGAGCATATTGGCCAATGGACGGACGTAAAATGCTTTTATCAGCGATCTTGAGTAACTGAGGATAATGAGGATATTTGCTGACGACTTGTGGGTCACTAAACAGTGAACGTTGGCTTGGTACAAAACCCGATTTAAAAATAAATTGGCGCTGTGTTTCTTCACTGGTAAAGAATTGAATTGCTTTCCAAGCTTCTTGAGGATGTTTTGAAGATTTGCTAATTCCTAAACCAAAACCACCTAAACACCCTCCTGGACTGTTACCAGAATTAGCAACCATTGGTTTCATCGCTATTTTATCTTTTACAGGGGAATCTTCAGCATTAGCTAAAGGCCAAACATAAGGCCAACTTCGTAAAAATGCTGCTTGACCGCTTTGAAAGATACGTCTTGTATCTTCTTCAATATATGTTGTGACTCCAGGCGGAGAAATTCCTTGTTGAATAGTATCTTTGAGAAAAGCGATCGCCTTTAATGTCTCAGGTCTATCTAGCCCTACTTCTAAAGTATCAGGATTCATCCAAAATCCACCGAAACCTTGCAAGACTTCCATAAACATGGCAACCAATCCTTCAGATTGACGACCTTGCCAAAGGTAACCCCACTTAACTTTTCCTTGCTCTTGTAAGGACTTAGAAATTCTGAGTAGATCTGCGAATGTTTCTGGTGGTTGAAAACCTGCTTGTTTGAGCAAGTCTTTACGGTAGTAGAGAACTCCAGCACCAGCATACATGGGAATTCTGTAAAGCTTACCTTGGTAGCGTCCGGCTTCTATATGTGCAGGAAAAAAATCAGCTAACTCTTCTTTTGTCAAGCGATCGCTCAAATCTAACAACCATCCAGCAGCAGCAAACTTGGGTGTCCAAATGACATCCATCATTATCATGTCATAAGGAGAATCTCCCAAGATATATGCTGAAGTCAGCAGGTCTTCCTGTAAATTTGGCATACCCGGACCTTCAATAAGATTAATACGAATGCCCGGATTTTTTGCTTCAAAGTCTTTGATAATGCTTTGCTTCCAAAGTGCAGCATCAGTCGCATTCAGCATCATATTCAGGACTACTACTTCCTGTGATATGGCTTGCGGGATGGAAAGCAACATGATGCCCAATACAATAGCAAAAAATATTCCTATCCGCCATTTCAATTTTTGTAATATTTTATGCTGTTGTTTGGTTTTTTTTTGAGACATTTTTAGCAAAATCTCTTGGATCTATAATTTCTTCTTAAGATTTTTATTGATACTTAAATTATAGCTACTCCCAGTAACCCCAAAAATCTTGATGCGTGACGTTACAACTAAGTTTGTTTTGAGCAATCATCTGTTGCTTTTCTTGCAACCAGGTGTTTAACTCATGCTGTGAAGTTGCTGAATCAAGAATTTCTGGGATTGATTCTTCCATAAACTTTAATTTTAACTGAATAAAAACAGGATCGTTGCTACTAATTTCCCACGGACTTTCTCCTTGTGATACCTTCATGCCAATAAGCTTCATTGCCTTCCACATAGAGGAACCGCAGTCAGATCCCATCCCCCTGCCGAAGTCTTGAGGGCGCTGCATATGCTGATTGTAGTATTTAATAAAGTCAGAATCATCCTCAGTTTGAGGAAGAAAATTCATCCCAGTATAGTTAACAGTAGCTAGCAGCGGCAATTGGTACTTTTTTAAACATTCCAGGAATGTTTGAAACTGTTTTTCGCTAAATAGATCGAACACTGCATTGGCGACAGCTAAGTCGAAAGTATCTAAGTCTATCAGATTCTCCAGATCCAAAATAGAGCCGACAATTCTGTGGATAGTAATTTTATAGACTTGATTTTTCAAGATTAATATTGAGTCTCGCAATTGTGACTCATATCCATTTTCTTGCGCCCAGACGATTAACCTATCAAAGGCGATTTCCAAAAGTTCTTGATTTTGTTCGACCAAAAACCACTCCTGATCCTGAGAAATCTTACTCAGGTAGTAGCGACAGTTAGCACCCGTACCTGCTCCCAAATCAACGATTTTAAGGCTTTTGCGCTTTTTCAGGTATTGTTGGCAGCTTGCTTCCACAATTGAGTTACGTCCCTTGGCATCATAGGGGATGCGCAGTTCCAGCCATTCAGCTAATTTATGGTTTTTATTCATTAGACTTCTTGCAAAGAAAAGAATTTTGGTTTTAAAGAAAAAATTGCCGCAAAAGCAGGTCAAATGCTTGCTGAATTTTAGCAACCATTAAATCAAGGCCTAGAATTATTTCTTGATATAAAATTATATTGGGATGAATGAGTCTATTGGAACAAAAATTGCTTCATAGGCTCTCAAGACTAAGCAAAGAACGTGCATATACATCACCAGAGTTTGCATCAGGTGGCAGACTTCTGAGTTGAGTGATCATTTCCTGAGAATTCAGCCAGTTAGCTGACTGCAATTGATACGATTCGCCGAACTTTGCCGGTTTCCAGTTGAACTCATAAGGTCCTAAATGCTTCAATTGTTCAATGCAAGCCACAGCAATGTTTATTGCACTCGGAGTGTATTCAAACGAAAGAGCACGAATAGGTTGCGATAAGCCACGCAAAACTTCGAGTTCGTTACCCTCTACGTCAATCTTGCAAAAAGCGGGCTTACCATACTGAGTGATGAGGCTATCAAGGGTTGTTACCGAAACAGACACGGTTGTATCCCAGCGTACATGAGCGAAAGAGTCAACCTGTTGAACAGCTTGCATCCAATCACGGGAGAGGGTGGTTACAGTTGGGGTACGTCGGCTCACCAATAAGTCTTGCGTCCCAGGAACTACACCAACAGCTTGTTCAACAAGGGTTATCTGGGGATTATTGCCGTACCAGCGTTTCAACAGTTGCATACACTGAGGTTGAGGCTCGATGCCGACAACGTGGGCACCAAGACGAGATAAGGCAAGAAGATGATTGCCAACATGGGCACCGATGTCAAAACAAACATCCCCTGGTTGAACGAACAGTGAATAAAAGCGTGACAACTGACGGATCCGAAAGGGAATACCGTAGTACATTAATAATGAGCGAAGAATCCCTACCTGCTGCGAGAAAGATGACATATTAATTCTTTCCTGATGATTTAGTAGTTCTATAGGACTATGATTTGATTTTTGAAACACACTAAGAAAATATTCTCGCAAAAGCAGATCAAATGCTTAGTGAATTTTAGCAACCATTAAATCAAACCTTAGAATTATTTAAAGATTATAATTTTTCTGGTATTTCTATTAGGTTGGAATTTTTTAGTTCTATAACAGCTAATCCATTAGCGCAACTATAAGGAGAATCATAACAAACATTTTTTAGCTCATCTTGATTTGTCTGTATCCAAATTTGATAAGGATTATCAGTTTCTACTTCTGAAGCAATACGTTTGAAATAACTTACTTGAATAGCGACTTCAGGTAATTTGTATTTTTTTGTAAGCCGTTCTAAATAATCTTGGTTAAACTGAATATACCAAATTCCATCAGTAAATTTCCCAAATGGAACAGTAATAATCGCTCTTCCAGCAAGATTCAGCAGGGTGTAAATTTTCACAATTGCTTTAAGAGGAGCTTCTAAATCTCGCTCTATAGAACATTCAAAATTATCCCAGTTTTGTCCTATATGCTCAACTGTTGATATGCTTACTATCAGATCGTATTTGTCCAGAGCAGAAACATCCATTAAGTCTATATTTACAACATCTGCGGCTACCTCATATTTGTCAACTACTGTACGAGATATTTTATTGTATTCGTTCTCATAGTTGCAAAGTACATTTCCTACTTCAAGTAATTTCTCGCCGACGTTACTCTTAGATAGAAAATCTAGTATAATTGGTATTTCAATTGCGCGCTCTGCAGTATTATTATAAGGAATTAGATTATACCGCAAAGACTTTCCGTTCCAAGTAAAAGTTTCTTCCCATTTCATGAACAACCCTCGATCAAATCATAACTTAGATATTATTGTGTCTGTCTAGTTACACTAGTCATTTGTAAATGCTTGTAAAAAATCTCTATAAGTTTGATCCCAATTGTTAAACGATAAGTTATCAGTACGATTCAAAGCTTCTTTACGTAACTGATTAAGTTGATTACGATCTGTAAGCAACCTTTTGAGTGCCATGAAAAATTGTTCCTGCTTACCTAGCGGTAGGACTATCCCATTGACTCCATCCTCAATCCAGTCAGCTATTGCTCCTGTTGCATAAGCTAATACTGGTAGCCCGTGAGCAACTGCTTCAGCAGTAGCCATAGAATAACTCTCATAGGTAGCTGGGGAGATATAAAGATCGGACTGGGACAACAACTCCAACATAGTTTTTTGAGGAACAACCCCATGAACAATTACGGCATCTTGCAGTTGTGCACGCTCCCTTAACGCCAGAGTCTTCTGTTTGTAGTCTTCTTCTTCGCAGTCGCCAACCAAATGCAGCCTAAAATTCTTTGTTTCCATCTGGGCTAACATTTCTACTAATTCAAGTTGCCCTTTGCGTCGATAGAAGGTTCCTATGGTAATTAGAGTTATCGGCTCATTTTGCGATCGCTCTTTGAGATTAGGCAAATGGCAAGCTTGAGCCTTATCGATACCTGGTGATGCTACCACGATTTTATCTGTTTCTATGCCACCACTTAAGATATAATTCCGCAGTTGGAAACTAGGAACGATAATACCCTTCATAGCTTTTAACCACTGCGCTTCATCACTCCAAAGTGCTTTCTTTTCCTGAGTCGAGTAGTAAATATTCAATGACTCAAGATGGTGGAGCATGAGGTAAGTCCGTTGAGCATAGGGAAGAAATTCCTTTAAGGAAGCATTGAATTCAGGAATTGTCAAGTAGAGTGCGTCAATCACAAGGATACAATTAGAGGGCAAAGCACTTAATTGTTCAAGAAGTTCAGAAACAGATCCATTTAAGGGATAAAAAAAATTCTCTCCTTTACCTTCCTCCTCCAAGCGCTTGACAATTTCTAAATTGTAGAGCGAGCCTCCTGATGTGAAATTTAGTTTAGGCTGAATAAAATAGATCATATTTTACGTTCATACCTCGGCTTCATAGCTTCCCCAAGCTATATGGCTTTCCTCCAGAGTCACTTTAAGAAGGCCTTTGAAAAAAGAGCTTACCTGTTTGCTAATTTGCTGGTGGATATAATAACCCATGTATTCCGTCGTTGTATTTATACCCTTAAATTGTTCAAGAGTATCCAGATTTTGGTAGTTTAACGGTTCTAGAACTTCTTTGAGAATTGCGATCGCCTGACCGATATCAATCACTAAGCCATCTTTATCCAACTCAGGTACTTTAAATTCAGCTGTGATTATATAGGTTGCTCCGTGCAGCTTTTGAGCGGGGCCAAAAATTTCCCCTTGGAAGCTATGAGCAATCATGATGTGGTCTTTTACTGCTACAGAAAACATAATTTTAATACTCAACTAACGGTGAAACTGGATGCACTTGACGCTGATATAACTGTGACATAAATTGTGGCAAGTCTTTAAAAGAAATCACAGGTTCCAGGAGAATATCTACGGCTGCATCTGCCAGCAAGTGCAAAACTTGTTCTTTGCGCTGGCGATAGTCAATTAGCTTTCGCATCGGTTTGGCGATCGCGGAAACTTGAGAAGCGATAATTTGTTTGCGCTGGTAATGAAAGGAACCACCCAATTGCAAGGACACTGATTGCGTTCCGTACCAACTCAGTTCGATACAGCGACCTTCAAAAGTCAGGGCATTAATCGCACTCTGAAGTCCAGAAGCAGAAGCGCTGGTATGAAAAACGATATTGTAATTGTCTTCCTTAAAGTCGGTTGCTAAGCGAGAATTTTGCAGCCAAGGTAGTTGTTCTAGGTATTGAATTCGCTGCTGATCCTGTTCCAAAAAGTCTGCCCCAATACCATACTTTTTGCTGAGGACAAAGCTAATGAGAATACCAACAATGCCTGCGCCAACAATTAAAATACGATCTGCGCTTTGCGCAGCAGCGAAGCTATCTTCTTGACTTACTTCGGCATCCCAGACAGCATTCAGGGCTGTTTCCGTGTTGGGAATTAAAGTCGCCCGCTTGCTAGGTAACCAATCTGGCAATTCTAAAGCATCAGAACTCTCCACCACGACTCTCGATTGGTGGGGATGCATGACAAAAAATCGTTTACCCTGATTAGAACCTTCATAAGCTTGACCGACAAGATTGTAACCATACTTTAAAGGTAAGGCAAAACTGCCTTCCATATACCAACAGCGCATCGTTTCCCAACACTCTTCGGGGACTTTTGCTAGACCTACCAGCCGTTCTGTACCCGGACTAATACCACTGTATAACGTTTCCAAAAATAGAGGATCTCTAAGCGAGGCTGTAACTGAGGTTTCTCTAATTTCACCCTTGCTTGGAGAGACTAACCAATAAGCATAAGCTCCAGAATTTGTAGACATCTTTTTTTACATCTCAATTGCGTAGTTTTTAGCGAGAGCAAAAACGGTTAATCTCTCTCCTCACCAGCGGATAAGCATTAACGAGCAAATCAAATGGGTGAGTGCTTATTTAAAAGCGAAAGTTCTATCAGAATTTCTCCATCAAGATCGAAGTGTTTCATTTTAAAGCGGAGTCCTTTGTCGATGGAGTCTATAACTGGAAGGGTGAAACTCGACCGTCCAGAACCCAAAATCAAAGGAGAAAAATGGAGATGTAGTAGTTCTATGCAATCAGCTTGCAAGAAATAGGATACGGTTTGTCCTCCACCTTCCAAAAAAATACTAGAAATGCCATTTTCGTATAAAACGTTTAATATTTCTGAGGGAGCCAAAACGGGATTTTTCTGAGAACCTGTTTTTGGAGAAATCGGAAGATCCAAAATTTTGTCTTTGACTGCTTCTGGTATGACTCGATGCTGCTTTCCTTGAGGATATAACACAATAACTTTTTCATGGACTGCTATCATCTGCAAATCATCCAGCTTCAAATCGCTTTGTCCTTCAATAATCACAGGAGTTGGATGCTTGCCAGTTACTAAACGAACTGTTAGTTTAGGGTTGTCGAGTGTTGCTGTTAGTGCGCCTACCATAACGGCATCATGAAGAGCACGCAGACGATGAGCATGTTTCAAGTTAGCTTCATTGCTAAGCCACTGAGAGTTTCCATTGATTGCTGCAATTCTGCCGTCCAGAGATTGTGCCAAGTGAGCCATCAAAAATGGACGCTTTTCTAGGTAAGCTGCTCGTTGAGCAACTAAGAGCCTTATATATAAGGAAAAAGTTTGCCATCCATTGCTGCTCCACATTCCTTTAAAACATTGCGCATCTTGCGCAAAATCGCTCTGAAAAGAAGAGCCGCATGTGAATATAATGGCAGATTGTACTTGAGAAAATACTTGATCTACAAAATTCAGCTTTTGACAAAAATCATTTGTCAAATCGATGATAATCAATAAATCACTTTCCGGAATCTTGGGTATCTTTTCGTCAGAAACTTTTTGGAAACTCCACGGACTTTCAGCATTACCAAAAAAAGCCCAATACTCATTCTTTTGGGGAGATTCATTTTTCATTGCCTCTTTGCATTCCAGCAATGCCGACCAAATCTCGTCTAAATGATCATCAATTTGAAACGCATTTTTTGCCAGAGATTGTCGGGTTTTTAATTCGAGAAGATGCCCCAGCTTTTTGGTTTTAGTCGTCAAATAATCGAAATTGTAGTCATTGGGTTCAATCGCTAAGGGAATCCGTTCGACTACCTCAATACCGTAGTTTTGCAAACGAGCAATTTTACGAGGATTATTAGTAATCAAGCGAACTTCCTTCACCCCTAAATCCTTGAGGATTTGCGCCGCCATACTGTAGTCCCGCAGATCAGCAGAGAATCCCAGACGTTCATTTGCTTCTACTGTATCTAGTCCCAAATCTTGCAAAGAATAGGCTTTCACCTTATTCAACAAACCAATGCCTCTCCCCTCTTGCGCCAAATAAATTATCACCCCTTGACCTGCTTTTTCAATCATCCTTAGTGCTGTTTGCAACTGCATTCCACAATCACAGCGCAGAGAACCCAAGGCATCCCCCGTTAGGCATTCTGAGTGTATTCTGACCATTACCGGGTTGTCGAAGTTTTCTAGTTCTCCCTTGATGATGGCGAGGTTTTCTGAATTATCCAGAGTATCACGGTAGCCATAGATTTTGAACGTGCCAAATTCACTGGGTAATTTAGCGATCGCTACAGTTTCTGCAAATCCACTTTCAATAATTGGTCTTTGGTGGCTCATAATTTATGACAAGATTTTGGTGTTTCGATGAATTAGTAGTTGGTGTCGAAGATTGCATTAATCACGACTTCAACTTCATTGATATCTGTGGCATAGGCTTGTATTGTAAAAAATCACCGCTCTCATTATCCCTCTTTATTCACTGGTGCTGATTCGATAGAATGGGATAAATCCTGAACTCATTAGAACAACGGTTATGCTACCTAATAAAGGAAAAGCTTTAAACCCTTTGTAGACTAAGAATTATATCATGGTAAGGGAATCGCTAGTTTGTGTTCGATACAAATCTGCCTGATCTATGCGGTATCTATATTGTATAAATCATCGAACTTCAAATGTCATCTTTGTTCAGATGACAGCTTGCCATATTTGCAGAACATTGGAAGATTATAATATCACTCGTTAGATAGATGAAGCTGTTGGCAATTACATAAAAGGTAGAGTTTTTTTACAAATTTGGGATACTCCGTTTATGCGCTAAAAGTCAGAGAAAGACTTTTACCAATTTCGTCAAGAAAAAGGAGAGATCACGGGGGTTGGGTAAAAACCCCCTACACCCTTACACCCTTACACCCTTACACCCTTACACCCCTAGTTTTCGTCAAATACCTACTGCTTGATCAAAACGCAACATCTCCAAACTTCTGTCCCCATACACCCCCTCTATCTGCTGACGACAACAGTCAATGGCAAAATCGTCTAACTCCTCCGGCTCAATACCGTACATATCCTGAAAGATTTCTGATTCTACACGGCAAAATCGCGGACGATCTGGGTAGATGCGACATTCTCGCGAGTCTTTGTCGAAATTTACGCACCATCCTCCTTCACCAACCATGCTCAGATACAATTCCAGTTCCTCTGGTAATAAATACTCATGCAAGTCAGGACGGTCTGCTGGGTCAAGATGACAGCAGGCTCCACATTGCTTAACACATTGCCAAGTAGCCATGACAAAAACCTATTGTGAACGTGCTATTTTTTTCAGTCTTTATAGTTTTTTTTATACTTTTGTTAAGTAAATTAAAGGCGACGGGCGATCGCCGGATATGATCTATTGCGGGTTTGATAATTACATAGCTATTTTTAAAGGAGGACAAATGGACGCTATATTCAATATATTCAGTGGTTTAGGCAATATTCATTGGGTAGTCATTTTTCAACTACTTTTTGTTGCACTCATTATGTTAGCTGGTCCTGCAGTCATTTTTGTACTGGCATTTCGCAACGGCGACCTATAATCCGAGTGCTGAGAACCGAGTACCAGGAGTGAAGTGGAAATGCCCAAGCCCTTTTGGGGCGGGTGTAAGGGCAACTCGCTTTGCTCGAAGTCAAAAATCAAAAATCAAAAGTCAAAAAAATAAAGAACCTCATTACTTTTGGCTTTTGACTTGATACTTTTGACTTGTTTTGCCCCTACACCCCTTTTCTTGACTCAGTACTTAGTACTCATTGCTTAACTCTGATAAAGCTTGAAGAGCAGTTTGAAAAATCTGGTTGTATTGAGGTTGAGAAACATCAACTTGTATAGCCTGTTGACGACTGCTTCCCAGTAGACCGATGCTATGTCCTAGCGGAACAGCTAAAATTTTGCCTTCAAGATTTCCGATTCTTAATTCTGGTACAGAACCGTTTTTATAAATTCCACACGTGTAGTGCTGTTGATTGTACTCAAAAGTGGTTCTTAAAGGCGCTGATTGTGCAGCGAAAAAAATGTGAGACTGGGTTGGAAGCCTAACACCAAGTAACTCCAACTCAATAGTCGTGTTGCCATTAAAGTGATTTTCTCGTAGTTTGTAAGCGATATCCAGTCGCGGCGGTAGAGGAAAGTACTCACGCCAGCGCCAGGCGATCGCTTTAATTTTGTATTCCGAATCATCAATAGTTTGTGTTATGGTCAGCTTGATATGACCCTTGCCCACTATTTGTTGCTCAGTCACTCGAACATTAGATGTCCAAAATACAGGATCTGGGTTATCGATTCCGCACGGTTCTAATACATTAAGCTGTTGATAAAACTGATGATGAATCTGATTGAGTTTAGCAGATGTGTCAATCTTCAAAAGTGGTTTTAAGTGCTGAGGTTCCAGACACTGATTAGCAAACTCGCTTAGACGCGATCGCAATGCTTCTAAATTCTGTGATGGTAAAGAAAAGCCCCCAGCAGCTTTGTGTCCGCCAAATTTCCCAAGTAAATCTTGAGAATATTCTAAAGCATCAAACACATGGAACTCTGGAATTCCACGCGCTGAACCGCGAATCTGTTCCTCATCCTCATATGTCCCAATAAACACCGGGACACCGTAGCGTTCCACCAAGCGAGAAGCAACTATACCAATCACACCGTGGTGCCAGTCAGATTTTACAATAACCAACACACGATCTTGTTGTAGAGAGGGGAGATATTCTATTTCTACAATTTCTCTTGCCTGTTTCTCAATTTCCTCGCACATTTCCTGACGCTGGCGGTTAATTGCTTCGCACTGCATCGCTTTTTCTAGCGCTATCCCCATATCGTCAGTCGTCAGCAATTCGATTATAATTTGCGGATCAGCAATACGACCAATTGCATTAATTCGCGGACCCAACCGAAAGCCAATATCTTCCGGCTTTAGCGATTTTGAATTTGGAATTGATTTGTCCCCCTGTCGTCCTCCTTGTTTCCCTGTGCTTTTTGTCCCTTTGTCTTGCTTGTCCGCTTGTCCTCCATTCAAATTCACTCCAGACATCTGAATCAGCGCCCGCACTCCGGGTAGTTTGGATTTAGGTAAGTGCTGCAAACCGCTTTTTACCCAGTGGCGGTTTACACCAGTTAGGGGAGCGAGATCTGCGATCGTTCCTAATGTAAACAGTTCCAGCATCGAAGTTAAGATGTCATCATTAGCTTGTCCCAATTTTTGGGCGAGGGATACAGCCAAAATGTAGGCGACACCAACACCAGCAATACCTCGATAAGGAGAAGATTCTCGTATTAGTTTGGGATTGAGAATAGCGTGGGCTGGGGGTAATTGTTGAGGGATATCATGATGGTCGGTGATAATAACTTTTAGACCAAGTTCTCTGGCTCGCTCAATTGGTTCAAAAGCTGAGATGCCATTGTCTACAGTCAGAATTAATCCTACGCCTTCGCTATGGAATTCTTCAACAATGCGTTTATTGATACCGTAGCCTTCATGCATTCGACTGGGGATAGCATAATCAACTTGAGCACCCAGCCAACGGAGACTACGCAAAAGTAAAGCAGTGCTTGTCATTCCGTCAGCATCGTAGTCACCGCAGATGGCGATTTTCTCTTGAGAGGCGATCGCCTCTGGCGTTGCGCTCGGCGCAATCGCATTGTGCAATAACTCCAGACTCATTCCCAAATCAGGAAAGTCTTCCAAAGGCGAAGGTAATATCAGGTTTCCTGAATTTAAAAAAACTTGTGCTTGTTCTGGCGTTTCAATACCTCGATTTATCAGCAATTGGTTGATTAAAGGCGATAAACTCGTTGTTTGCGCCATCTGTTGCGCTAATTCTGTTTTTTGAGGATAAATTTGCCACCTTTGGTTAGGTAGTTGTTGATGAGGACGGTGAGACAGCGCTGCAGGAGGGTTTCCCTCCGTAGGCGACTGCGTTAGCGCAGCGGAACCGCAGGTTCTCCCCGAAGGGGAAAATTCAGGTGTGAATTTGTCTAACACTATAGAGATGAGGAATTTGAACTACCTACACTTTACGGTAATTCACACGGGACGTTGAAAGCCCTCTCTATTTAGTAGTAATGAACGTTTTTACCTTTTGAACTTTAAGCTCTGATAAGCATGCTGATGCCAACGACGGCAAAAGCACTGGCAGCGACTCGCTGCAGTAACTGTGGTTGAATCCGATGCTTAAGTTGAGAACCAACAATCACTCCAATCGCTGCTACTGCCCAAAGGGCTAAGGTAGCTGATGTGAAAATAGTTAATGGGGATTGATATTTTGCGACTAATGTGGCGGTTGCTAATTGAGTCAAATCTCCCCATTCAGCAATAAAAATCGTCATGAATGCTGCTGCTACCGATTTATAAAATTGTATAGTTTTTCCTTCTGATTCAGATTGAGGTTTTTCTGTCTGAGAGTCTTTTCTACACCACATCATGACAGCAAAGACTAGGAAGAGAATTCCTGCTGTAATGTGGACAAATTGGGGTGGTAGGAGACTCAACAAACTTCCACAGGCAACAGCCACGACACTTTGAATAACAAAGGCAGCGGCTGCACCTAGAAAAACTGCGAAGGGGTTATGACTAGTTGCAAGAAACAAGGCAGCAAATGCTGTTTTGTCCGGTAATTCTGCTACAAAAATCAGTGCAAAGGTAGAAACAAAAAGACTTAATTCCATAGTACAGGCTTCCAAACTTCTCAGAATCGACATCAAAGCATCTGAGTGAGCCTGATGAGTGTGCTAACACTTCACCAAGCTCACATATAGATGTGAACTTAGTGAAGGTCTCGCCTCTCAAGTTTGAATGCTTAGCTCAATGTAAACAGGTTAAGCATAGATGAAAACTTGTTACCCAAACCAGGCAAGTGCCAGTATGTTGATTTGGGTGACTGGTTATTCAGCAACCAGCAGCTACTCCCCTTCAAACAAGAATTATCATAACATATGAAAACACAAAACACTATATCAAATAAAAGTTTTGGCGTTTATTCCATTCATTTTTTCTTCACTTTTCTTTCATTATCTTTTCATTTTTGTGATGTATTTTCTTCCTGTGAAAATCCCCTACGCTATCTTTATGAAATAATATACAGACCGTGTAGTCAAAAAGTGTCAATGAGTTGACATTAAAAAAACCACAAGCCGATGAAATTGTAGGAGATAGAACACTTAGAAGGATAGGAGGTTAGGAATTTAACTCGTCTTTAGACATCCCTGATTCATTCAACGTCTCTTTTACTGCTTCAAAGGTTTGTAAACTGGGATGTGATTATCGTAGATTTGAATTTTCAGCTTATTTTTCCCTCATGGATACTTCTTACTACTTCTGTCACTAGCTTTCTGGGAGTAAATCTTACTAATTCAGCGAGTATCTTATTTTTTACACCCGGAATAACAACAGCTGTGTTCGCGAATAAACCAGCATAGCCAATTTTGGCTACACTTTCTGCACTCATCATCTTCTTGTTTTTGAGGAGTTCAGAGTCAGCCATCCCGGTTATTTTATGAAAAGCAGATTCTGTCGGTCCAGGACAAAGAACAGTCACAGTGACACCTGTATCTTTTAACTCATTAGCTAGCGCTTCTGAAAAGAATAAAATATAAGTTTTAGTAGCGGAATAAACCGCCATTAAAGGTCCTGGTTGAAATGCAGCTGTGGAGGCAACATTTAGTATTTTTCCGTTGCCTTGATTGACCATATCCTTTAAGAATAATTTCGTTAAATGAGTTAGAGATACCAAATTGACCTGTAACATTTCCATCTCAGCAGTGAGGTTGGTTTCGTTAAATAAGCCATAACTCCCAAATCCAGCATTGTTCACCAGCACATCAACCTTTATGGATGCTTGTTGCAAGTCTGTAAAAATTTCTTCTGGGGCGGTTGGAATAGATAAATCTTTAACAATCTTTATCACATAAATGCCGAACTTTTTTGGAAAATCTTCCGCTATTTCAGAGAGTTTTTGTCCATTTTTATCTACTAAGACAAGATTGTAACTATCACGGGCAAAAAGGTGTGCTAATTCGTAACCAATACCACTAGCTGCCCCTGTAATTAGGGCAGTTTGTTTTTGCTGATTTTGGTATGTAATTCTCATACACGATGTCCGACTGAAATTCTCACCAACAATGAATATTTCCTACCTTAAATTACAAGCTTTGCAGAAACTGCTCATTTTAATAGATATGAGAAATTAAAAATATCTATGTACATGGCGGCAAAGAGTGTATTATATCAATACCAAAAAAAGAGACAATTCTTAATAAATAACCCTAAGTTCCCTTGCGGCTGAACTTAGGGTTTTGCCCAATCGCGCAAACTGCGGATCGCTTGGCTACGGGATAACTTTGGTGCAATGTGAGCGTCTTTATGGACACCTCTAGAGTTATTTTCTGATCTGTAGTGGTTTTTTAGAGATTTGGTATAGAGATTGCCAGAAGTCGAGAATCTGTTCTGCTACAAGAGTCGGCTGGAAGAAGTGAAAGAAATGCCGTCCTTTTTGACATTCCCAATAGCGATCGCCCTTCATCAAAAACGGTCGCCATCCTTGCAGAGCGTCGGGTTCTACAATGATATCGTTAGTGCTACCACAAACCATTAAAGGCGCAGGGACTGGACAGGGAACCAGGCTTTGTCGTTTAAACAGGGAGTGAGGTGAGAGCGAGCAATCTAAGTCTCGTTCCAAAATCTTCTCTAGACGCTTGACAGCGTGTTCATTCTGATAGCCAAATAAGTTATACACCATTGCATTGAGAATTTTTTCCCGAGTCAAGGATGGGCGATGGCTATAGTAATGAGCTTGCCAGTCAACTGCTGCATCAGCACCCACAGCTAATAGGGTTAAAGATTTAACTTTTTCTGGATACCGACGTGTATATAGTAGCCCGAGTAATCCTCCCGTGCTGTGACCTATCAGATGCACAGGTTGCTTGATTGATTGAAGATATTCATCCAGCAGCAGTATTGCAACATCTAAGGAACTAGGTTCATCCTTAGTTTGTGTATATTCCCACTGGGCAATAGTTACAGAACGTGACAATTCACGCAACAATGGTTGAGCAAAGCATAACAAACTAGGGCTTGTGTTCAACCAAATGGCTTCTGGTTGTTTAGACATTGATTTATCCTGTAAGTAATTAGAGTTCTCAATTTCTCGTCAAGCTTATGAATCGCTAACAGTAATAAAAGAAGTTAGCAGTTAACTGTGAGCTATTGCTCATACATTGGCTGATGAGGATTGAAGCGGGACACCTCAAACAGCGTTATTTCCCCAGCCCATAACAAAATCAATCCAGCATGGACAACATGAGCGCCCAGTAATTTACCTGATAGATTGGTGAGACGAAAGTTACCAGTCCACCAAGGTGAGTTGGCCAAATCTTGCTGCACCGACAACGGATGTGTAGAAGTTGTCATTTTACGTCTGTCTGAAGTTTGTTGAGAATTTTCTTTAACAACTGTAGAAAAAAGCTTACACTAAAATCAAAATTAATGAAATAAACTCTCATTAAATCTTTAAATTTAAGGAAGATGGGCACAGTTGCGCCGATGGAGCGTGCGGCAACACTGCATCGGCGCAACGAGATTAGCACCCTCAATCTGGGGCATTTTGATGCATCTGGTGGGTTGGGCTTATGATTTAGGACTGCTATATTACCAAAGAAGAAGCAGTACCAGAATTAGCAAAAGTTCTAGTTCTGATCCCAAAACTTTTTCCGTTGTCATTAATTCTGGTGACGTCAAAAAAGTCAAAGGTACTGAAAAATAAGGCTTTTAGCGTATGCTTTCACAATGAAAGAAAAATGGATAAAGTCGAGCTAAGGACTAATGACTCGCGATTCGCAGCGGGACAAAGTCCAATCCCACGGCTTTCGATAAAAACGTTCAAGTGCCGCGCCGTAGGCGGCGATCTGGATGTTTTTGTAGCCGTGGGATGAGTTACCAAGTATTACAAGTAATACCTCACAGTTGTGATAACTCGACTCTTTTGAGCACGTAAAGCATTTTTCAAAAACAAAGTTGTTTGGTTGTGCAAAATACTTTCCCACCAATTACGAGTCACAAAAGCAGGAATAATTACCGTTGTGTAAGTGTCGTGATAACGCTCTTCAAACTCACCAACAAATTCGACAATAGGAGATATCACAGAACGGTAAGGTGATTCGATAATGACCAAAGGAATGTCTGCCTCCAATTGTCGCCATTCTTCTTGCAGTTTATCTCCCCCTGCAGAACCAAGATCTACGTGAATTGCAACAATTTCATCAGCAATCGTGCGTGCGTAGTCCAAAGCCTCTACTGTTCCTCGATTCAGGTGTCCTACCACAACGACTGCAGGGTGAGTGACAACTTCTGGTTTTGGTCTGGGAATATAACCTCTAGGGGGTAATCCCTGAATACTGAGACGTTCTGTTACGTATTGATAGTGGCGGCGAATAGCTAAAAATATGCTAACAAGCACAGGAATTGCTACTACTACTAACCAAGCTCCCCCTAAAAACTTTGTTGATATGATCACCCCTAGAACCACAGCTGTAGCAATGGCTCCCAAACCATTCATCAAAGCACTAGGACGCCAGCCTGGTGTGCGTTCACCGAACCAATGGCGTACCATCCCAGCTTGAGATAAAGTAAAGGAAGTAAATACGCCTACTGCATACAGGGGAATAATAGCATTGACATTTCCTTTAAAGATGATGACCAAGATAGCCGCGCAGACACTGAGGAGAATGATGCCATTGGAGTAGACTAGGCGATCGCCCAACAGTGACAATTGTCGCGGTAAAAATCCATCTCGTGCCAAAAAGTAACAAAGTCTGGGAAAATCTGCATAACTGGTATTTGCAGCTAACAGTAAGACTAACAGGGTGACAACTTGGACAAAAAAGTAAACTGGTCCGTTACCTAAAATTTGCCTACCCAACTGAGAAACCACTGTTTGTCCCTCTTCCGGAACAAGATGATATACGTTCGATAGGTAGGTAATTCCCACGAACATAAGCCCCAGAATACCCCCCAAGTAGAATAGTGTGAGGCGAGCGTTTTTCCACTCTGGTTCCTTAAAAGCCAAAACCCCATCGGATATTGCTTCAACTCCCGTCAGCGCTGTACATCCAGCAGAAAAAGCTCTCAAAATGAAAAACAAACTGAGTCCTTCTTTGACAGGTATGTTGGGATATTGCGTCGGTACTCGCCCAGTCGCTTGTTGAAATAACCCAAGGCCAATCAACACAAAAATACTGACAATAAAGGCATAAGTAGGAATCATAAATATCTTACCTGATTCCTTTACACCTCGAAGATTTGCCAGCGTTAATAGGAAAATAAAAATCAAGCAAAGGCTAACTGTGAAGGGTTGCAGGGCTGGAAATGCGGAAGTCAGGGCTGCTGTACCCGCAGATATACTGACAGTGACTGTCAAAATATAGTCAATCATCAGCGAACCTCCTGCCACCAGTCCTGGGTAGATACCAAGGTTTTCTCTGGCAACAATGTAAGAGCCACCGCCATTGGGATAAGCTCGAATGGTTTGTCGATAAGAAAGCACAACTATTGCTAGTAGAACCATAATTGCTATAGCAATAGGCAGAGACAAACCAAGAGCATTACTCCCCGCTGCGACTAAAACCAGCAGAATCTCTTCTGTAGCGTAAGCGACCGAAGAGAGAGCATCCGATGAAAGCACTGCTAGAGCAGCAGCATTACTCAATCGCTCTTCAGCGTGAGCACTTGTTGGTAACGTTTTACCAAGTAAAAATTGTTTAATCTGTGGATAGAGGGACATAGAAAGTCCACCTGGCTACTATATTTTTTATCATCACTCTGTGAGAAGAAAAATTAACCACAAAGTTCAGAGTATTGCAATTTTCCCAGATTAATCAGCAATTAACCTTAAATTTTGCAGTTGAGGTAGCTAAACATTTATACTTAGAAAAAATTAGTTAATCTAAATACTTTTATTCCTGAGTAGCTGATCCGAGCAAAACTTCCATATCATCTGCTAGCAA
This sequence comes from Brasilonema angustatum, assembly GCF_059505445.1. Lineage (NCBI taxonomy): Bacteria > Bacillati > Cyanobacteriota > Cyanophyceae > Nostocales > Scytonemataceae > Brasilonema > Brasilonema angustatum. Next base: position 106,236 of record NZ_JCACKO010000142.1, read on the forward strand.
GTTGTGCGCTGCTTCCAGCATTGATGCGGCTATGTCCTTGAGGTCTTCGCGGTTGTCCAAGTAAGTTCTTAGCGCTTCTATCGGGTCGATGCTATTACTCGCGCTTAATTCTGGAACACGGGGTCGAGCTAACTGACTAACCAATTCTGGTTGAATGGTGTAGGTATGCGCAGGAGTTAAAGCAGTATGCAGCGAGGCGCTATCAATTAAATCTAATTGCTCAGAGCGAAGTTTGTAAATGAGCCGCACAACAGCATCTTGGATATCACGCTTCGCTAAAGCTTTCATGATCGCCGCCTGCGGATCTTCAGTTTTAGAAACATCTACCTCAATTGTATGGAAAGTTCGCACTGGTAAAGGACAAAATTCCCACTGAACACGACCTTTCTCCAGTTCTACCATAACGTAGCCTTTGTCCTCTTTCTCTTCGCTGAAGTCCACCCGCTCAATACTCCCTGGATAAATCACGGGAGGGTTATTAGATTTATTCAGGTTTTGATGGCGATGAACGTGTCCTAAGCCTACGTAATCAAAGCAAGGTCGCGTCAGTAAAGATAAGGGAAGTGTAAAGCCTTTACCAACTGCCAGAAAACGCTCAGCTCCCAAATTTGCATTATCCATCATCAAATGACCCAAAAGAACAGTTGGCACATTGGGGTCAAGGCGGCGAGTTTCTCCTTCTAGAACAACCCGCAGACGTTCAGTCAGCAGTTGGTTGACTTCCGCCAAAGAAAAACCTTCTGTTTCCTGGCGAGTCATTAGTGTGGAACGGGTGAGCCAAGGAAGGGTGATAATCTGCACGCTTCCATTGCGGGTTTGGATGCGATGAGTGGTTAAGGTATCACCAACAACAACTCCCGGAACTCCTAAAGCACGGTAAATACATAGACTGGCTCCACCCTGTCCTTGGGTGTGTTGGTCGTGGTTTCCTACCAACAGGACTGTAGGGATATTTGCATCGACAAGGCGGCGAAACTGACCAGCAAACGCTTCTTGTACATACGGCGGCGGTGTCGCATCGGGGAAAGCATCACCGCCAAATAAAACCAAATCTACTGGTTCTGCCAACGCTCGGTCAATACATCGAGATAGAGTATTGACAAAATCCTCTAAGCGTGTATTCAATCCTGTTTCAGGATGAATTCGTCCGTGGGAGAATCCGCTTCCCATGTGGATATCGGATAGGTGGAGGATTTTAATCATAGTTGTCCTTTGTTATGGTGATTTGTCTAATATTTTATTATTGAAAAATGACGACCAATCTGCCTATCAAATTAGAACGCTTACCCAACAGTTTACCTTTATGCCGATAAGTATTGGTGATATATACAGGAATAAAATCTGGTATAGGAATCCGGTTTGATTTGGTGAACTAACTCGTCAGGACAGGGAACGCTTAACGCTTAACGCTTAACAGGGAAGAAGCAATAAAGGTGTACGGAGTTTTTTTTCAAAAATCAAATAGGAGTCCTATATGAGCGCAAATAATAATTATTTTGAAAGCTTAAGAAATGACCTAAGAAGTACAAAAGAGTTAGTCAAATTAGCACTAACTGAAGAAGAGAATGAGAGTTATTGGGATTTAGTGTGGATTTTGCGATCGCGTGGTAGCTATGAGGAATTTGAAGCCGCATCACAATTGTGTGAAAGTCAAAATCCAGAGGAAAGAGGTTTAGGAGTTGATATATTAGGATATTTAGGAATACCAGAAAGAAGTTTCCCAAAAGAATGCGGTGAAATTCTTTTAAATTTATGTCAGAGTGAAGAAAACCCAAATGTTCTTTCTTCTATTGGATATGCTTTCGGACATTTAGGAGATTCGAGAGGTGTTGTACCATTAGTCAAGTTAAAAAGCCATCCTAGTAAGGATGTTCGGCTTGGCATTGTTCATGGCTTGAGTTGCCAACAAGACAACTTGGCAATTCAGGCACTGATTGATTTATCTTGTGATGAGGATGAAGATATCAGGAATTGGGCAACTTTTGGTTTGGGTTCTCTAATAGAAACTAACACGCAAGCCATTCGAGATGCTTTATTTCAACGTGTGATTCTGGAGATAGGGGAAGAAGACACCATCGCTGAAATTCGTGGAGAAGCATTGTTGGGTTTAGCGATTAGAAAAGATGAGCGAGTCATTAATCCATTAATAGCAGAACTCTCCTGTGGCTGCGTGGGCAGATTACCTGTTGAAGCAGCAAAAGAAATAGAAGATGCAACACTTTATCCAGTTTTGATTGAGTTACAAGAATGGTGGGATATGGATAGTAAGTTATTGGAAGAGGCGATAACTAGCTGTCAACCCAAACATTGACTAGCAAAGGCTTCTTGTACGTAGGGAGATCAGGACTCAGCGTCAAGCCTATGAATAACGTCACGCTAGTCCCTAAGAGGGACGCTGCGCAAACGCTATCGGCTGATCGCAGAACTTTTCGGTCTACTGACTTTACAGCATTGACAATTAACTGTATTGTTATCGGTGGATCTTTTCAAAAGCATTAACGAAATATAATTCCAGCACACTGTAATTTCAAGGAAACTATTAAAATAAATGAAAAGTATTTTTGTCCAAGTGGTAGCGCAAGTAGCGACTGGTTTGACACTGTGTGCGGTTACCACCATTGCTTCTACTGATCTAGCGAAAGCTGCTGATTTTAGATTTAGCTGGAAGGGTAATGCTGGTTATTCGGCTTCTGGCTCGTTTAGCTACGATGAAACTACTGCCCCAGAAGTAATTTCTGAAAGTGGCGCGGGACCGACAAACGCCTTGCAGTCATTATCTCTTTCTGTTTTCAATCCCAATTCAGAGTTAATTGTCACTAACAACGAGGTTGTTAATAGTGTATCCAGGAATCAGTTTTTAGCGTTTAACTTTGACACGAAGACGCGCAATTTCTTCGGTGCTTTTGATTTTGGTACTGGTAGTGGTGCAGGTGATGGTTTTCTCAGCAATGTTGAGCTTCCTGACGGTAGCTTCATCTTTGGAGGAGGATCCACTTATTATCTTTACCAGAATATTGCAGGAGATTATCCTCAATTACTAGATGCAAGTACGAATGCAGTTCAGGTAACTGCGGTTCCTGAGCCGATAACTGTTTGGGGAACACTAGTAGCTGGGATTTTGGGTGTAGCACTTCACACCAACAAAGCAGTTTTTAGATTGAAGTTCCCTAAACCGAAAGATGAGGATAAAGGATTTGGCGGACTTAACACGCTATGCAAAGCTGTACCAGAAGATTGACTCGACATTGGAGAGCGTCGGTGAGAGTGGGGTTTACAAGCTACAAAAGTGCAGTAGCCTAGACGCAAAGCGGCTTGTCGTAGACATCGCTCTATTCAATCATGCAACGACCTTTACCACCAATTGATGCAGCAACACAAACTGAATTAGCAGCTTTGGAACAGCTTTTTAACCAAAATACTCGCTAAACTTGCGGACAAATTGTTTTATCTAACCGCACTAGGCGCAGAGTAAGCAGAGGAAAACAAACGGCGAGGAGGAAGAGTTAGGGGAAATTCTTCTTTTCCCCCATCACCTCATCTTCCCATCTTGTTAAATATGGATTCCACACTCAGTCTTACCAGTTCCCCGCCAACGTCCAGCGCGTTCATCTTCGCCTTCGCCTACTTTGGTTGTGATGGGTTCATCGCCAATACTGGGATAACCTTGGTCGTGCAGGGGATTGTAGATGACGCCGTGTTCAGCGACATATTCCCAGCTTTGTTTGCGTGTCCAGTTAGCTAAAGGATTGATTTTTAAACGGTTGTTGCTGTCAAGTTCAAATACGGGCATATTAGCACGGGTGACAGCTTGATCGCGACGACGTCCGGTAATCCAAGCGACGGTATTGAGTTCCGCTATACCTCGTTGCAATGGTTCGATTTTCGTGACTTCGTGGAATTTCGCAATATCTGTATCCCAAAGTGCTTCACCATATTTTGCTGCAAAGGCTTCGCGAGTGTCTACATCTGGGGTTTTGTAAACTTTCAAGTCTAAATTGTAAAGTTCTTTGATTTTAGCAACCAGTTCTAGAGTTTGGGGGAAGTGGTACAGCGTGTCGAGGAATATCACTGGGACTGGGTGTTTGAGATCAACGTAGAGGATATGCGTAATGATGATGTCATCTACGTTAAAGGCGCTGGTTTGCACTAGTCCAGTTGAAATATTTTCTGCAGACCACGCCAGTATATCTCTCGGATGAGCGGTTTCAAATTTCTGATTGAGTTGGTCTAGGTCAAAAGCAGGGGTTTCGGGTCTAGTTGCTGGTGAAACAGTCATAAATTCTTCTCCAGTCCAATGAGTTTTTTTGCTTAGTTAAATTTAATTTTACACCACAAAGGCACATACATCGGTCGGAATTAAGTACACACCATGTTCGGTAACCTTTACCAAGAGGGAGTGGGGAGAACTGGAGAACTGGGGAGGTGAGATGTGTAACAGGTTATTTACAAGAATCTACATAAAAATCTACATTTTAGACAGTTTTGCAGAAGTCTTTATCTTGAGTTAATAGGACTTACGCAGAAGAGATCCCCCAACCCCCTTAAAAAGGGGGCTTTTAAGAGTCCCCCCCTTTTTAAGGGGGGCTAGGGGGGATCGAGGTTTTGGGTTTTCAGTGCTTAAGTCCTGGTTAAGTAACAACTACTATGTTTGTTAACCTAAGTTAAGCATTTTTAAGTTTTACAATATATCTATATATATATATGGCAGAACTGATATTCTAAATGAAATCTTTAAAATTAGGGAAATATACACATGAACGGTTCCAAAACTCCAAACCAACTGAACCAGTCTTTAGTTATGGGAGCTTTGGTCATGCTCACCAGCGCTGGTGTCATCACTCTCATGAATCTTTTCTAAAACAATAACTCTCATTTTTAGAAAATAACTTTACAAAACCCATTTCAATTATGAGATGGGTTTTGACATTGGTAGGATTTATTTTGGACTGAACAAAGGTTGGACAGTGAATCAATGTGCCCAGAAACTCCTTGCGTGGTACGATCGCCATTGCAGACCATTGCCTTGGCGTCAGAAAATCAACATCTATCACACCTGGATATGTGAGGTGATGAGTCAACAAACAACTCTGGCTGTGGTTGTGCCAAAGTTCTCAGAATTTGTTAAGCACCTTCCTACTGTTTATGATCTTGCCAGTTGTGATGAAGAGATATTGCGTCAACTTTGGTCAGGATTAGGCTATTATGCTCGTGCCCGTAACTTAAACAAAGGTGCAAAGTTTATTGTTGAGGAGTTGGAAGGTCGTTTTCCACAATCATACTATGAGTGGTTGAAAATTCCTGGCTGTGGATCTTACACGGCGTCTGTGATTGCAAGTATTTGCTTCAATGAAAAAGTTGCCTGTGTTGATGGTAATGTTGTGCGAGTTGTGAGTCGTTTGCTTGGTTTATCTGAGGATGTGTGGAGTTCTTCTGGAAAATCAGCAATTCAAACTCATGTAGATCAGATGATTCCTGAGGAACGTCCTGGTGACTTTAACCAAGCAATAATGGAGTTAGGAGCTACTGTTTGTCGTAAATCGAAACCTCTGTGTCTTTTGTGTCCAATACAGAAAGAGTGTTTGGCTTTTGCACGCAATTGTGTTGAAATTTGTCCTCCCAAAAAACCACGGCGTGATACGGTGGATGTGGAGTTGTTTGCTTTGGTCTTTTGGAGGAAGGCGACAGATACAGTGGCGATAGTCCACAGAACAAAAGGATTTCTCTCCAACACTGTCGGGTTTCCATTAATCTCTGCAACTGAAGCTTCAGAAGTCAAGCAGGTTCTTCAATCTCTGCAACATCTTCAATTTTTGGAACTGTCTAGCAAATTTTCACACAATATCACCCATCATCGTATTTCAGGAAAAGTTCTCGTCGTGCAAGAACTGGAAAACCCAAGCATCACTACAGAGAGTGTTCTTTGGAGGGAACTTGGTTTGTCACAATCTTTTGACTGGGTTCCAACAAGTGTTGTTGCTTCAAAACTTTCCACAACATTCGACAACAAAGTTTTGAAGCTTTTTGCGAACTATAGGAATCCGGTTTGATTTGTGAGAATTGAACCGCACCAGAACGCAGAGGAGCCAGCTGCTAACAGGGGGTTTCCCGACTTGTAGCACAAGCGCGTGACGCAGAGGAAGGAAATTAGAGAATCTCACAACTGATCAAAGGCTAATAGATCAAGTCCGTTAAAACTGAGATCTTGCACCCTCCGGGTTCGCCAGTCGCTCATGGGGGAAACCCCCAAGACCGCGCTGGCTCACCATTCTCAATAATCAGGAGGCTCCGCCTCCCAACCCTCGTTCCCAGGCTCAGCCTGGGAACGAGATGTCGAGGCTCTGCCTCGTTGTTGATACTGCTGCAAGATCTGAGTTCAGCGCGTTGGTGTTCTTGTTGTGCAATTTCCGCACCAGTGGGTAACAGTTCTGCTATGTTTTAAGAAAAATTTCTTAGAACGAACAGTTCAACTCAAAACTTTTTTATGGAACGTGTTCTCAAAAGTGGACTTGGTTGGCGTATCGGCTGGAACCCAGCAGCGCCAGAGTTCAAAGGTTTAGTGGGTACAGATGATTGGGCGATCGAGTTAACTGAAGCTGAATTGAATGATTTTTGTCGGCTACTAACGCAACTAGCAGACACCATTCGGCAAATTGCAACTGAATTAATGGATGAGGAAAAGATTAGCTGTGAAGCTGAAAGCGATTTATTATGGATGGAAGTGGAAGGTTATCCTTATGCCTATAGTCTGCGTTTTATCGTGAAAACAGGGCGTTGTGCAGAAGGTAAATGGGATGATTCCGCTGTTGCTGGTTTGTTGAAAGCCTCCGAGATGCTCAAAGTTTTTTAAATCTAGACCTTGATATTTGTGGTTTTTGATGTTATGGTTGGAAAGTTGACTGCGGGGCGTAGCGCAGCTTGGTAGCGCGCCACTTTGGGGTAGTGGAGGTCGTGGGTTCGAATCCCGCCGCTCCGATTGATAGATGTCGAATAACACATTATTTGTCGTCGTTAACAGATTAATGTCGTTATTAACATATTATCTGTCGTCTTAACAAATTAATGTCGTCGGGTCACTCCTGACAGCCGTTAACAAATTAATGTCACTGACTGAGTTCAGAGTGAGGCATGTGGTTTTGAACCACATGCCTCATTTTAATTTACCTATGAAAATTTTGTAAAACTCCAAAGTGGCGCGCCTTTCAACCCTCCAAAAACTTTGAAACTAAATGAGATTCTACAACCCACCCCTAGCCGGAATGGTTGTTGAAACCTTGAGAAGCTGCTTCGTTCTGGCTCTTAACATTGGTTGTCTTTCAACCCACCCCTAGCCGGAATGGTTGTTGAAACTGTCTTCTTTGTACAATAGCTTGTAATGCAAGTGATGCTTTCAACCCACCCCTAGCCGGAATGGTTGTTGAAACTTTCGAGTCATTGCAGGGCGCTGGCTTTGCGACTAATGGCACATCTTTCAACCCACCCCTAGCCGGAATGGTTGTTGAAACACCTCAAAACTATTGCGGAAGCCTCCAAGCAACGCACTTTCAACCCACCCCTAGCCGGAATGGTTGTTGAAACCATCCCCTATGGCGTAAGCAACATCAGCTTTGTAAGCTTTCAACCCACCCCTAGCCGGAATGGTTGTTGAAACCCCTTCCGTCTAGCTCCCTTGCAAATAAAGCTTTTCAGATACAAATTTGGCATACCCCTTAAAAAGCTTCTTTCATCTCAAATCAAAAAACTAAATAGATTGACATACTAGTCTTTGAAATTAAGACATTACAAGGGTTTTCAGATTTTGGCGGGAGTCCAGGGATTTTGCCCCCGCTTCGACACGCCAAAAAAATATTTGAGAGGGTTCCCCCGACGAAGGGGGTGATTCAGTAACCGCCACTGAGGTAATCCCCACCGTTATAAAACGGCTCAAGCTTTACAGCTTTACTCTTTATTGCTGGGAGCGCACCTGTCCCTATTTGATATATCTTGTATAAAAGTTTTTTCTTGTCGGTGAAAACATCAAAAACTTAGTTATCCAAGATGGCAAAAGGGCATATCCTGCCTAGTCAAGCCAGACAGCAGCATCAAGAGCGAGCAGCTACCAGGGTCAGAAAGCAAAACGGTTTTCCAACCGTCAAACTAACCCAGATTTATCACAGTACATTGGCTCAAAGAGCATGAACTGCGGCGCTATTTATTTCATATTAAGTTTTCCAGGTTCAGTATTTTGTTTAGATTGATGAAGCTATCCGACATTGATAGGCAAACAAAGCTAAATCCCGCGCTTGTTCCTGTGGACTACCTCTAATTGATTGTTGTCCAGTTTCTATTAAAATCCCGACTTTTGCGGCTTGGCTTTGGATGTTCTCAATTAATTGACCGTAACTCCAGTTATGAACTTGTTTGCGATACTCTTTTGCATACTTTTGTTGACCTTCCTTAAAACCAGGAATTTTTTTCTCGGCTCTTGCTTGAACTTCGCTGTGAATTATTTCCCGCATATCACCAAGTTTTGGCAAGACAATGCTTCCAGCAGAATACATGAGTGCGATCGCAATAATTTCTTTGGCTAACAGTCTGTCTAAATATAGCCCTAACTCCGATTCTCCAAAATCGTTTGGTGCAAATACTTTTTGAGCTTTGTGGCGTTCGTGAGAAAGGCGCTGCTTTTGTTGTCGCTGGCGGTTCAGCAGGTGATAGTTGTCACCCAGTAATTGCTTGACGCTACGATAGGCAAGAACTTTGTTATTGGCTGCATCAAATACAGCAACGTTTGCAGGGTTTTTTAAGCCAAGGCTAACGCCAACAAGGATATGAGATTTACCTTCATATAAAGGTTTGTTGGGACGAGGAAAAGGGGTGTTAATTCTAGCAAGTGTCGATTGTTGACGGGTGACAAAGGCTTGCTGGTTTGAATTGAGTTCACCTTTTTCTTTTGCTTTTATTAAGTTTTGCTCAACATCTGCGATTTTTTCGATGGCTACTTGTTGAGTTCCTTCAACAGTCCACATACGAGTATCAACTGAGCAAAAAAGAATTAAACGATTTACATGCCACGGTTCTCCTTTCTCTTCTTGCTTTAACCAAGAAAGCCGCCCCAAACGCAGAGTAAATAAACTGCTGGAATGCTTGTTCTTGCTCTTGCGTTTAGTTTCTTGGTCTTCTACAAAGCGTTGAAACCAATGAAGGTGTCTTTGGTCGCAATAGACTTCAAATTTCAGCTTCCCCAAACCGCTGAAGCTAACGAAAATCCGATCTTGATCATTGACTTCCCAGTGCATATCTTCGTTAGTTTCATAAGTGACTGGAAAGGGAACAGAACTCGATTTCCTTAAAAGGCTTGCTTGCCAAGATTTTGCTTCATTTTCATCTTGTGGAACACTATTAACAGCTTTCTCCAGTGTCTCTAACCACTTTTCTTTTGTTAAATCCCGTCCTTTAGGTACTCGGCTTTTTAGTTGGTCTTTCAACCGTTCAATTTCTATTTCTTTTTTGCGTCTCAGCTTTACATATTTATCGGGGTCTTCTTCAAGGAAGCTCAGGTGACAATTATTTTTTATTAGGTAAACTAAGGCACACTTAGTCAATACATCTTCTGATTTGCGGTAAGTTTCAAATAAGACACCGGACTTAATAGAGAAAGAGCTACCAGCATTATTCTCTTTGGTTTTCTTACTTTTCTTTGCCTTAGATTTTTGAATTGTGTCACTATTGTGAGGTGCAGTAAAAAAACACAGTAACTGAGTCGCTTTTGTGCGAATTATTTCTAAACTCGAATTACTTTCTTGTTCAAGTTCCGCATCGCTTTTGAGCATTTCCAGCCATCGTTCTTTCCCTTCTATTTTGCGTTGTCGCCGTTTTTGCAAAGCTAACCAAGACTTATATATGTATGCCACCAAAGTTGTTGCCGAGGTATAAAAACGACCTGGTTGACCTGCAAAAGATTCTTGAGTTTTAAGGGAGTCGCATAATTCCTTTATAGCGGTTTTGGGAATTTTACTATCTTCCAGCCACGCCTCAAAGTCAGAATGTTTTGCCAGCCGTTCCAATAATTCATTAACCAACGGGGTATTTTTCTCTGCCATAAGTTCCCAAAGATGGCGGAGGGTGGATTCATCGGCAACCAGACGGCATTGAATCGTGATAACGCTCATATTTCAGTTTTGGGGCTTGATAAAAGTTTGTCCTCCAGCTTTTCTCTGGTCTTGAGGCTGACATTTGTGTAGAAATAGCCTACCTTAATTATTAGCGCAATGACGCAATAGCGCAAAACCTTTTTAACGCAAATTAATTTTTTCCAATTAAATGTAAAAAACACACACTTTTTATAGGTACATATGAATGATTTTTGTCAGTGTTGCCTTTATGTAAGCAAGGAATGGGCGCAAACCTCTGACGCAGATTTTTCCTCTTGTATTTAGTAGTTAAAGGACAAGGATGCAGGCGTTCGCTTAATAGCCGAATGGCACTAAATTGTTATTCTTTAGTTAACAGCGCTTTAGATGGATGCATTTTACCTTGCACGATTGAATTAGAACCAAACAGACTCATCAAACTCTCTCCTGGCTTGAGTCCCGTCACCATGCTTAGAAGTTCCTGCGACGCACCCGGTAAAGCATTTTTAGCTTCATCAACTTGTTTATGAGTCATAATTATGCGGGAGTTGATGTTGATAGTAATACTGTCTGGTAAGGCACTAAACTTTTGCAAACCAAACCAAAATGCGATGTTTAAACTGCGCCCCTTCCGCATATTAGCATCAAGCATATCCTCACAAGCTTCGCGCAACTGTTTGGAACCGCTAAATATATCCTGTGCTTCGTCAATTACATATACAATCGGCGGCAAATCAGCATTAGAAGCTTTGGCTTTGTAAACTCGGTCAAGTAAAAAAGATAAGAATAACCCGTAATCTCGACCTTGGCTTTGTCCGACTCGGATAATGTTGATAGTTTTTTCTTCAATTAATCCCGACACATTAATTTCTGGTGCTAACGCTTGTTTAGGAATTGATAAACCTGGTAGTTGGGCATTATTATAAGTTAATATTCTATCCATCCAAGGCATTGTGCGAGCTTGAAGCTTACGGAGCATAGAACTCATACTTTTGTCAGTAATGCTACCCCCGCCCAGCACATTAGACATTTGTTCTTTAGTTAGTTGACGAATCCATTTAACTGCATCAGCTAAAGTCCATGTATATTTTTGGCGTTCTTCTTGGTCATCTTTATAGGCACTCAGCAACAAAGTCATATTTTCCTGTTGTAATTCTTCACCTCTTTTATAAAAAAGAGCAGAAGCAAGTTGATAAGGATCGAAACTACTGGCATATACATTGATTAATGTTTCATTTTTATTAGCTTTACCAGATTTATCGTCAGATAGTGAAAAATAGCAAAGTTTACAATCAAAGCCTTGGGGCTGCCAATTGATGTCGCTAAATAAATTCTTCTCATCATTGGGTTTGTCTAAGTTTTGGTAGTCTGGTTTGTGGTCAAATAAAAATACACAGTAACCCATGTTGATAGCAGCCCGGACAATGTTACTGTTAACATTACTTTTCCCGCTACCAGTTGCACCAGCGACAACACCATGATGACGTAAAACTCGGTTATCCAGACAAATAGGTAATCTACCTTGTTGCATTAGATAATCACTCCTATTTCCAAGTCAGGATTAAGAACAGGTAGAAAGAGATTATCAATAATTTCTTCAGATGTTGCTAATCTTGCCGGACTGTTCCAGTTAGGTCTGGTTCGAGGAGATAATAGCACTCCATCCAGAATGCAAGTAATAATCTTAGCTCGAAACAAATGAACACATTCGCCAAGAGTCGAAGGTGTAGGCATACCTCTTAAATATCTATCTTGAGTGACAATGCGAGTCGGGTTTTCTCTGCTTAATCCCAATAAAGGTAAGTTGATATTTGCTGCTTCAATTCTTGCAAAGTATCGGCATTGCGGATAATCCCAGACATCGGTGATAATTACAAAATCTAGTGCCTGAACACGTTGGTAGTTTGGACTATTAGGAAAACCTAATAACTCTACATAAGTAGGGTCAGCACCATAGCTATCAGCCCAAGTAACTAATGGTGCAATTGGAGTAAAAGTTGCTGCTTGGGGAGTTGGAGATTCTTGGATATTATGAGATTGTTGGTCGTTATCAGGCTGATTATCCTTAGTAGATAGCTGGTGGTTATCTAACTGTTTTGCATGGAAATTATCGGTAGTATCGCTCATAATCACCTCAGCAAACGCTCGTTCATTTCATCCCATGTTTGTCCGGGATAAGTTTCAGCTAGTTTTCCATAAAGATACTGTTCAGCCTCACCAGGTCTAAATTTACCTCTGACATCAGAATCAACTTTGTCTAACATATAAGGGATTTCATGTCCAGCAACGCCATTACAATCTTGAAAGAGCATCGCAATAGCTTTTGGTATTTCACTAAAAAGACATTCAAAACCAAATACTTTTTTACCTGGTTTGTAAATACCACGCACGTAATATTGAGCTACATCATCAAGAAAACTAATAATATCAGGATCTTCACTCCAGTCTTCTAAACGCTCTGTTACTAAATTTTTCAGATCAGTTATCAAAAAAACTTCATTATCTTCTAAAGCTCGACTAAACCATCTGAGAGTTTGTTGGCTAGTACGAATATCTTTAATCACTCCAACACAGAACTTACCCGTGTTGTGTAAATCTCGCATGATTTGACGACCGTGTTGTTGGGTGACAAGATTTTGAGTAATAATCGGACCATCTATATAAATGATTTGCTCATGAGTGTTAATTGCCGCAACTCGTTCTCTATACTCCCTCCATGTATGCGACCAAGATTTTTCCTGTGTTAAAACTTTTGTTTGCTCTATTGCTGCTTTGATTTCTTGAAATGTTGGGATTCCTGGGGGTGGTTCGACAAATTTTGCAACAGTTCTAGTTGCAGTCAATTTAGTATTAGTGTTTCCGGCTGAGTTAAAAACACCAACGCCAACAGCAAATACTTGAGTGAGAACAAATTTAGTGTGAGGGAAAATGATTGTCCCATCAATAGCTGCGATATTTCCTTTTTTATGGTTTTCCCAAAACCATTGAGCTTCTAAATTTTCCCAATCTTGCTGCTGAAAAAGCGCTGGTGATACTACCGGTTCACCGGGTTTTGGTTGGTTTTTCTCCATTATTTGACGCAAGCCAGGAATCCAAGGATTAATTGTCTGCGTGGCTTTAATTAACTCTGGAACCAAACCTCCCATGTCTGGATACCAATAGGTTTCAGTGATATCAAGCTCATTTGTTATAATTTGCGAAAAAGTAACGGTGTTCAGAGTTTGCGGATTGTGATTTTCAATCATAGGATTTTTGCTTTGAACTTTCTCATATTTGCCAGCATGAGACTAATAGCCACCCTAGTTAAGAGTGGCTAGCAAAGAAATATCATCCTGATATTGATTTTTTGGCGAACTTATGCAGGTATATACCCGGAGTTGACCTAACTATCGTCTGTTTCAGATTCCTGCCCAGCTTGATTTGAAGGACACAGCTTATGAAAGAGTTCAGAAGGAATTTCTTCAAAATGCTCTAATAAGAAGTCCATCACAGCAAGATGACGCAAGTCGGCTGGTAGAGGACGACGATAAAGGCGACCTTTAATGAACCAGCATCGGACAGTGGAAAGGGAGCGGCAGCAAATCTGGGCAAGCTCTTGATAGTTTACCTGCCATTTGGAGTAAAACTGTTTGGGGGTGATTCCCAGTTGGCAGTTACTGTAGAGTTGAATTAAATCTTGCTCTCGTTGAGTTAGAGGACGAGGGTTCATAAGTGTACCTCCTCGCTCAATGGCTCTAAATCCTGTTCCCAGGCGATGTCGGCAGATATCGAGGCTGCGCTGGGGCTATGTTTGCTTAACCAAATTAGGTAGCACCACGTCCAGTGGCAAAGATGGGGAGCAAAGCTGTAGAACCTTCCAATGACAATGCCCCAGTCGGGTTCACTCTCATAGTTTAGCCAACGCACCTTATCGCCATACAAGAAGCGAGGTGTCTTCGCACTGTCAAGGAAGTTGGCTGGTAAGTCAATAGATGGCGGTCTTAATTTTACTGGAGGTATGTCCCGGTTCCCTTTGCCCATAGCATCGAGATCACTGGAACTGCACAAAGCAAAAGCTTTGGCTAATTCGTTGACAGCTTGGATAAACTGCTGTTGTCCATCTTCGAGTGCGAGAATATGATCCATTGCGGCGGTGATGATGGAGACACGCTGGCTTGCAGTACCTGTAAAGAATAGCGAATAGTCGAAACCGTCTACCAGTGCTATGACGTTTTCGTACTTTGCTAGCATGAGAGCGATCGCTTGTGCTTGAGGAATGCCTGTTTGACCTTGACTGTCAGCAGTATAATCTCTCAGGGCTGCTCTGAGTTGGTCAGCAATGCCTAAGTAGTCCACAACTAAACCGCCTGGTTTGTCTTTGAAGACGCGGTTAACTCTGGCTATAGCTTGCATTAAACCATGACCACGCATTGGTTTATCTATGTAGATACTGTGCAAACATGGCGCATCAAATCCTGTTAGCCACATATCCCGGACAATTACCAATTTCATTGGATCATGTTCATTTTTAAACCGCTTTGCTAGTGCTTTACGTCTGGATTTATTGCGGATATGGGGTTGAAATTCTAGAGGATCTGCTGCTGAACCTGTCATTACAACTTTCAGGTTTCCTTTGTCGTCGTCGAGATCATGCCAATCAGGGCGAATTTTGATAATTGCATCGTACAAATCTACACAAATTTGACGACTCATGCAGACAATCATTGCCTTCCCGTCGATAATTTCTTGGCGACGTTCAAAATGTTCTACAATGTCTTTAGCAACTAGGGCAATGCGTTTTTCTGCACCTACCAAAGCTGCTAATTTTGCCCATTTGGTTTTTAACTGTTCTCTGGTTGACTGTTCCTCACCTTCGGTGACTTCTTCAAATTCTGGGTCAATATGAGGACGTTCTGATTCTGATAGTTCAAGTCTTGCCATGCGTCCTTCATAGTAAATGCGGACTGTGGCTTCATCTTCAACTGCTCTTTGAATATCGTAAATATCAATATATTCACCAAATATTGCTGGTGTATTAATATCAGTTGACTCTATGGGAGTTCCTGTAAAGCCAATAAATGAGGCGTTAGGTAAAGCATCTCTTAAATGTTTTGCAAAGCCATAAGCAATATAGGTGTTGCTTTCATCTTGAGTTGTGACTACACGCGCTTCTAAACCATATTGGCTACGGTGTGCTTCATCAGCAATCACAACGATGTTGCGACGGGGAGAAAGTTCGGGGTATTGTTGCCTTGGTTCTGGTGCGAATTTCTGAATTGTGGTAAAGACAACTCCACCAGATGAAACTTGCAAAAGTTCTGTTAAATGTTCTCTATCTTGAGCTTGGACTGGGTTCTGGCGCAGCAAATCAGAACAGTAAGCAAAGGTATTAAATAATTGGTCGTCTAAATTGTTACGATCTGTGAGAATTACCAGAGTGGGGTTTGCCATTTCTGGATTCTGGATGATTTTTCCGGCATAGAATGCCATTGTTAAACTCTTACCGCTACCTTGAGTGTGCCACACCACACCCACACGTTTATCACCTACGGGTGATGTGGCTATCACAGTATTTTCAATAGCTTTATTGACTGCATGGAATTGGTGGTATACTGCCATTTTTTTGGTAATGTCGCTACCGTCTACTTCAAAAACAATGAAGTGTTTTAGTAAGTCGAGAAAGCGGTGTTTTTCAAAGATGCCTTTAATTAAAACTTCCAGTTCTGCGGTTTTTTTAGGCGCGATTTCTTCGCCATCAATTGTGCGCCAAGGCATGAACCTTTCCCAGTCGGCGGTGAGGGTTCCGACTCTGGCTTCTGTGCCGTCGGAAACTACTAATATTTCGTTGTAGGGAAATAAACTAGGGATATCTTGTTTATAGGTTTGGAGTTGGTTAAATGCGCCTTTAATTGTGGCGTTTTCGGTGGCTGGATTTTTGAGTTCAATTACAGCTAAAGGTAAGCCGTTGATGAAGACTACAACATCAGGACGGCGTTCTTTTTTATTTTCAATAACAGTAAATTGATTAACTACTAGCCAGTCGTTATTGTCTGGGTTGGTAAAGTCGATGATTTTAACTTGGTCGTAGACAATTCTTTCTGGGGTTTGGTATTCAACATTTACGCCATCTGTTAGCAATTTGTGGAAGCGGCGATTGTTTTCAAATAAATTGGGGGTTTCGCTGCGGGTAAGTTTGCGAATGGCTTCTTCTATCGCTTCGGCGGGAATTTGGGGATTAATTCTTTCTAGGGCAGAACGCAGACGGTTAATGAGGACAACATCAGCGTAATCTTGGCGTTCCGCGTTGGGTTCATCGGGGGCTATTTCCGAGGCGTTGAGGGTGGTGTAGTTTAATTCTTCAAACCATTCTAGGGT
Source organism: Brasilonema angustatum (assembly GCF_059505445.1). NCBI lineage: Bacteria > Bacillati > Cyanobacteriota > Cyanophyceae > Nostocales > Scytonemataceae > Brasilonema > Brasilonema angustatum. The sequence continues at coordinate 122,699 of NZ_JCACKO010000142.1, forward strand.
AGCGGCTTCTACATCGCCTTCGGTTAATTTTCCTGACACCGTTATGAGTCCTTTGATACTTGCTGTTGGTATCTATTTTGGCATAAGAAACCTAACCCCCCTGCCCCCCTTCCCTAAACCTCACGAATTCTAGATAAATAATCTCCTAAATTTTTTGTGCTTGGTAGCAAGATTTCAAATTCTCCTTTTTCTGCTGCTTGCTTGTGCCAGATTGTGGCATTATCAAGAAAAGGTCGGTCTTCTTGCCAACCGTGAGATTGCAAATACTCTCTCAGTTGTTGTGGTTCTATATTTTTGATAATTTCCGCATCTTGCAGTGTAACTTTCATGGTTGTACTCCTTGAGCGATACCTTGCATAATTGACTGGAGAGCAGCGACTGTAAATTGATTATTTCTTGGCGCTGTCGTCGTCTACGGCTGGTTTGTAGAGAGAATAACCTGCAACACTGGTGATGGCTTGGAGATATGCGTTGCTAAATTGTTCTTTCTGTTGGTTGATGTCCACTAAGAATTGAATTTAGTTTTTATGCAATTTTGAGTTTACATTGCCTTTGCTGCTATTTTCTCCGCTTCTTTGACGCGGATTTCGCCTGATAGGAGTTTGGGTAGTAGGGTGTCGCGGATAGATACGAGGACTTCTGACTGTAAACCATTTGCTTGTCGTTTTTTAAAGAACTGACTCACTATTGTGTCAAAACGTTTGAGTAAATCTAGAGGTGGAATCAATAGCTCATGTTGCTGGCTAAATACTGTATAGGCAAAGTTTTTTATTCCTGTTGTTCCATTTTCGTACTGCAAAAAAGTATCTGACACATAGAGCCAACGCAGCCAAAGATAAACAAAAGTAGGTGTTATATTCTTTTTGAGGCGAACTATTCTACAAAAATTAGAACAAACTAAAGGGCAAGGAAGCCTTTCAATTAATTCTGTAGTAATTAGCACAGGTCGTCCAGTTGATTGTGTTGGGCTTCCTCCTGAAATTTCAATTACAATGTCACCTGGTAATAAGCTTCGCTTTTTAATACTTGAAGGTTTTAAATAGCGTATTGGCATCTTTCCTAAAGCAGCATCTTGGAGTTCAGGAATATCAGCCCCACGAATGCAATATGCAGCTTCATCAGCATCTTCGTTAGAAGTATCTTTGCCCCAGTCACCTCCAAGAACAAACTCGGTGACATCATCAAGTGTCCCCACTGTCCACCCCTTCGGAATCATCCCCAACGCTGACTCCTCAAACTCATCAGGGAAAAGTTCAGCAGTTGCAGCATCCATCCCTGCTGGTTGTCGTCCTTCCATCTTGGCGCGAACGGGGTCAAAGTCCACAAACCAGGATTTGAAGATTGCCCGTGCGATCGCTTCCAGCGTTTGGTTCATCTCCCGGTTTAGTTCGATTTTGTCATCGAGAGAGGAGAGGATTTGGGCGATCGCTTTTTGTTCGGGGAGGGGTGGAATTGTAATAGAAACAGGATAAATATAGTTGCGATTGAGTGAAGATTGGGCACTTCCAGAGTTATATGGTTCAAAGTCAAAAGCTTTGAAAAAATAGTAAACAAAGAGTTCATCGTTTTGATTAAAATCAGTTACGTATAAAACTGTGTTAAGTGGCCAGTAATCTACAGGTGAATAATTCACAACTCCAAAAGAACCTACGCCACTTCTACCTATAGTTACGCCTGGGCCTTTTGTTTTTGCTTCATTATGATAACCAGTAATTCCAAAAGATCCCATCACTGGGGCTGTTCCTGGTTTTCTCTCATACTCAGGCAAATCATGTCCTCTTTGTAGAGTAACAAAATCCTCAATTGTTATATGTCGCCAGCTATCAGGCACCATATCCCAACTCCTGCAAATTTTTTAGAATGGCAGCTTCTAACCTGGCACTTTCAGTAAACTGCTGCTCTAACTTCTTCGTCAAATGCAACATCTTCTCCTCAAAAGCCTGATCATCATCCTCGACTTCCTCCGCCCCCACATATCGCCCCAGGGTGAGAACATAACCATCATTCAAATAAGAAATCTCTGCCACAGGTTGTGGCAGATTTATCATCAATAATTTGTCCAGCAGACTTCTGCACAAATCAAAACTAGGCTGCATATCTAATAATCTCAACCTCCGCCCCATTGTTAACAGCAACTTCTGCCCTTTCTAGCACTTGCTCAGTAATCGCATCACTTAAATAATATTCCTCGCAATTATCACAAACTTCTGCTGGAACTTTTTTAATAACCACAATACATTCATCTCTTTCTAAAGTCACAGTTACTAAACCGGGTTTAGTTTCTTCATGCTTGCAAATTACGCACTTCATAGTTTTAAATCATTCTTCATCCTCTACTTTTACAGATAAAGTCTCTAGTTCTGCCTCCAATTGCTCAATTGTGGGTAAACTTCCTTGCAATTGTTCTGGTAGAGTATCCCGTAGTTGATAAGTTGAAACTCCAATTGGTTTATTCATTTCCCGCAGAGCATATTCTACAATTGTTTGATTCTTCGTCTTACATAAAATCATGCCGATTGTTGGTTTATCATCTGGGTGACGCAATAAATCATCGACAGCAGAAACGTAAAAACTCATCTTGCCGGAAAATTCAGGTTGAAAATCTTCAATCTTCAAATCAATTACCACATAACAGCGTAAATGTAGATGATAAAATAATAAATCTATATAAAAATCTTGGTTCCCTACCTCCAAGTGATATTGGCTGCCAACAAAGGCAAAACCAACCCCTAATTCCAAGAGAAAATCACGAATATGTTCTATTAAAGCCTTTTCTAAATCACGTTCTAGTGCTTCTTTTCCTAAACTGAGAAAGTCAAAATTATAAGGATCTTTTAATAATTGTTGTGCTAGTTCTGATTGTGGTTTGGGTAGGGTATTTTCAAAGTTAGTAGTCGCCTTGCCTTGGCGATGATATAACCCACTTTCTATCTGATGCACTAATATATTTCTACTCCAGCCATTTTCTATAGTTTTTTGTACATACCATAGCTTTGCTGAAGAATCTTTGACAGCATCCAAAATACGGACATTATGCCCCCAAGGTATTTGTCCAACAAGTTGTTGGACAATTTGTTGATCGGGGTAAGCTTCTGCAAAGGCTCTCATATAAAGCAAGTTTGTACGCGAGAATCCCTTCATATCTGGGAAAGCTGCTTTTAAATCTCTGGCGAGACGTTCGATAACTTTTGCACCCCATCCCTGCTGCTGCTGTCTGACGATAATTTCGCGCCCGATTTGCCAATAAAGTAATACTAACTCACGGTTTACAGACAAAGCTGCTTTTACTTGGGCGCTGCGTATGCGTTCTTTTAACTCCCGTAAAAAGTCATCATAGCCATCCATTGGTGATAACTTATCCGCCATACCCCAACCCGCGTAAATTCTCTTTAATTATTGCCTCTAGCTTGGCACTCTCAATAAACTGCTGCTCTAACTTCTTCGTCAAATGCAGCATTTTCTCCTCAAACGCCTCATCATCATCCTCAACTTCCTCAGCCCCTACATATCGCCCCGGCGTGAGAACATAACCATGTGAGACAATTTCTTCTAACTTGGCACTCTTACAAAAACCAGGGATATCCTCATACTCCCCCGCTTCCTTCTCACCCCGCCAAGCATGGTAAGTTTGAGCAATCCGTTTTATTTCCTCATTTGTCAATTCCCGATGTACTCGGTCAAGTAAAACCCCCATCTTCCGCGCATCGATAAATAATGTTTCTCCACTGCGATCGCGAAATTTACCATTTTTCTTATTCCGGGCAAAAAACCACAGACAAGCCGGAATCTGGGTGTTGTAAAATAACTGCCCTGGCAATGCCACCATACAATCAACCAAATCCGCATCAATAATGGCTTTGCGAATATCACCCTCTCCCGAAGAGTTAGAACTCATCGAACCATTCGCCAACACAAAACCAGCAATGCCGTTACTTGACAAATGGTGAATCATCTGCTGTACCCAACCATAGTTAGCATTACCTACGGGTGGAGTACCATATTTCCAACGGGTATCTTCTCGCAACCTCTCCCCTCCCCAATCGCTCATGTTAAAAGGGGGATTCGCTAGGATAAAATCTGCTTTGAGGTCTTTGTGCAAGTCGTTGTGGAAAGTGTCAGCATTGCGATCGCCAATATTCCCATCAATGCCGCGAATTGCCAAATTCATTTTGCACAGCAGCCAACGCTTCTAACTCCTGCGGTGTCGGAAATGGGTTCAAATAAAACTTCTCCCACCGTGAAATAACTGCACCAATTCCCGTTAATTTACCTAATTGAGTTGCAGTTAAATAATTTTCCCGACGAAAACGACCTAAAAAATGACTTAAGCTTTCTCCTTCGAGCGGCTCTACTTGAAAAAATCTTGGTTCTTTCGCAGGTATTTCCATTACTCAAACCACTCCAAAACCTCATCCAAAGTAGCCTTATCAATATTTTTCAAACCTTTTCTTAAGGATAAAATCGCAGCCCTTCTTAATACCCTATCAACCAAACCAATTTTGCCACTTGTTTTTTGATATAGAGGCATTAAAGTTTAACTTTTTGTTAAATTAGATGGCACAGGTAAACACAAAACTTCATCTTCCCAAATTTGTACAAATTCAGGGAATTTCTTTTCCGATACTAATGGTAATCGGTAACATTCTATAAATCTATCGTGGATATATGGCTCTTTTTTAATGAGATTATCCAGACCATCTGTTCCCACAAGAACAATTGAAACGTTCAACAAATCATATATGCGGGCGATTTCACTAAAAGTATTTAACTTCAAAAAGTTAGCTTCGTCGATAACCAGCATTTCAACTTTAGACTCCTTTAGAAGCCTTAACACTCGCCGTCTCAGATCTGTAAGTTTTCCTGAAGTCGCATCATATTTCAAACTCTCAAGTATTAAAGTTAGCAACTCCCCAGCCGAACAATCTCCAGGGACTTGCATATATAAGACGGGTACAAGATCGCGCTTACCTGTTCTTTTCTGCGGCTTATTCAGCAGTTTATAAACATCACAAGTCACCGACTTACCTGCTCGTGGTGGTGCAACAATTCGACCGCATTGTTTAGAAAGACGCAAACTGTCTAACCAGTCATGAATTTTTTGGATATGCTCAAGTTCAACGACACTAGGAGTAATTAGCCGTTCAATTATCGGCAGTAATTCTTCCGGTATCGGGTCATCACCCCAGAAATTTTGTACCCACTTCCGCAAATAATCTTCTGCCATAATCAGTGGTTTCTCAAATTTTTAAAATGCATTCAAAATCGATAGATAACACGCAAACCTCAATCAGATTAATCATCGTAGTCTTTGCGAAGTTGCTCGTAGTCAAATACTCTGGGGCGACGCTTTTGAGGTTGAGGTATTTCTTCTACAGTTTCTACTGGCTTGTTAGTTTGAGACGGTTTTACAGAACGCACCTGAGCTTGTTCTTCTTTCTTGCGTTCCTTGTGACTCTTTTTCTTTTGCTTAATAAAAGTATCTCTATCCTGCACTTCTGCAAGGATTGATTTATTACTTAATTGCTTGCCTGTATTACGGATTTTCCGATTTGCAGCTTTTGTCTCCTCTAAGGAAATTTGCTCGGTTTCTAAGTCAATCGCATGAGCTTGAGACAGTAGCACTTCCTTACCTGAATCTTGACGATACACGAACACAGTTGATATATCTCTGGGGTCATATCGCAGCAACACACTTTCTCCTGCATAAGCTGCCAGGTAATCTCCGCGATACATAATGTTTTCAAAGCTTACATATCCGCCTTTGTAAATGCTGCGGCGGGTCTTTTTCATCAAACAGATATCTAATTGCCGCTCCTCAATTAAATTTGGCAGCGCAGGTAATCCCGCTTCCCAGCGTTGAAACCTGGTTTGGTTTCCACTGCGAGCATCAATTCGCTGATTGTAGTTATCAACGATGTAGCGCACCAATAGCAGATGTAGTTCCCGCAGCGTAATGCAAGCTTCTTCTTCGGCATTTTCTGGACGTTGTTGAATATTAGAACCCAGATAGCCATACAACCCAGCGAGAAAATCTGTGTTGATAGTGCCAAAACTGCGTTCTTCAATCCCTCCTTCTGATGGGCGATCGCGTAAATGACATTCAAAACCAAGTTGCAAACCAATTTGCGTTAAATGCTCGGAGCGAAAATCCTTACTGTATGTTGAGGACTTTCAGAACTTGAGCGCTCAGGCTCATCTTCTTTTGAACCCATCAAAAAGCTTCCAGAAGGAATGGCTACCATCTCTAGCTGCACATCGCCTATGACTCTTTTTGCCCAAGCGATCGGTAAAAATCTTCTGCAAAAGCACTGTCAGTAGATACATTTATAGAGTACGTCATTGCCACTACAGCCGGAATGCCTTTACCGATCAAGTTCTGAGCCACCCCGTTGAAAACAGAATCACTTAAACCAGACCACTTACCTCGCCTCTACTGCCTAGCACATTGATTTTAACACTTCGCTTTGCACCTGCTTTGCCCGTTCGCTTCACAGTGACTTGTAGTTCCAGTTCCACAGACTCAACAAACAAGAACGGCGCATCCTTATCCTTTCCTGGTGTCACTCAGAGAAGATCTTCTTTAACTTGTTGGATAAACTCAGCCAACTCAATCGGGCTTTTATCGTTTTCAGACATTTGTTTTTGTACAGTTGATACAAGATAAAAATTATATTACCGAGCTAATCGTCATTCCTTTTGAATGTTTATTAGCTTACTACATGTGGTATAGGTACAAACAAAAGCAACTTATGCAGTTTTGAGAAACTCCATGACCCCGTGTTTACCGTTGTTCTGTGTGCTGGTGGCGGATGTTCTTATGATTCATAATAAAGAAACTATGCAACTTTTTACAAGAAGAACTAACCCTATATTCTTGCAAATGAAAAACTTACTTGTAACAAATGAGAACCTTCGCCAAGCCCGCAACTTGTTCCTTCCTCGCCTGATGAACGGAAGCATAGCAGTGTAGAAAATCCTTTATAATGCTTATATTATGCCAGCCAGAGATATCTTTCACAACGCAGTCAAAAAAGGGCTAGAAAAAGAAGGGTGGAAAATTACCCATGATCCCTTACCCGTCAGTTTCGAGTTAGGGGATATGTACATAGACTTAGGCGCGGAAAGAATTCTAGCAGCAGAAAGAGAGGGTGAAAAAATTGCTGTTGAAATTAAAAGCTTTTTTAAAACATCTGCGATTTCTGAATTTCACACAGCTTTAGGACAGTTTATTAACTACCGACTAGCATTATCTGAACAAGAACCAGACCGTACTCTCTATTTAGCAGTTCCCATCGATACATATACTTCCTTTTTTACTATCAGACTTGTACAAAACATTATTAAAACATATCACCTTAAATTGATTACTTATAAACCTGTAACGGAAGAGATAATCGAATGGATAAACTAACAAAATACCAACAAATAATTCAGCAGCTTATCCAAGAATATGCTGCAATTTCTAGTCAAGACTCAGAAATTGAAACCCAATTAATTTTTGATACAGAACATCACCACTATCAACTTGTAAATGTCGGCTGGAAAAATGACCGTCGTGTTTATGGTTGTTTTTTACATCTAGACATCAAAGATGGTAAAGTTTGGCTGCAACACAATGGGACAGAAAATGAAGTAGGAGAAGATTTAGCGAATTTAGGTATCCCCAAGCAGGATATTGTCATCGGCTTTCATTCGCCATTTAAGCGCCAATTTACAGATTATGCTGTGGGTTAAGGCTTTTTGCTTACAGAAAACACCAAAAGGAGAAAGCAAACACAGCTTAAGGATGTTTTCAAAGTATTATATAGAATTCCTATTTTATTTTTACGAAGCTAGGTACACCTTTATTCCTTCTTAAGCGTTCGGGTGTTCCCTGTTCCCTCCTCCTATGAGTTAGTTCACCCTATGGCTAACGCCACGCCTTACGGCTATCGGGGAGAACCTCCGGTTCCGCTAGCCCCTAAGGGGGCGCTGCGCAAACGCTAACGCCAGATGCCTCTGTCGGGAAACCCTACTGCAGCACTGGTCTCACCAAATTCAACTGGATTCCTATATAAAAGCTTTCGTTTTATTTATCTGGTTAGTCACAACCATTTGTACACCACCAGAGGGAACAATCGTAATTCCGCGACGTACTGGACGCACTGGATGCTTATCAGTAAGCTCTAGCTGAAAACGTGACAAAATAGTTGCTGTAACTAATTTCATTTCATACATAGAAAATGCTGCGCCGATACAACCGCGATAACCTCCCCCAAAGGGTAAATATTCATAAGGTGAAAATTTTTGATTGAGAAATCTTTCTGGTTGAAATTTTTCTGGTTCTGGGTAAGTTTCTGCACGTCGATGAGCTAAATAAATACTGGGAACTAAAACTGTTCCAGATGTCAATTTTTGACCGGCAATTTCTACTTTGTCTTTTACCATTCGTGGCGTACAAATAAGAGCAATGGGGTGAAGTCGCAGCGTTTCCTGACAAATAGCACTAAGGTATGGTAATTGAGTGATAGTTTCGGGATTAAGTGTATTGCCTGAAGTCTTCAATTCCTGTATCAGCTTGTCTTTTACTTGTGGGTGGAAGTGAATTAAGTAAAATAGCCAAGCTAAGACAGCAGCTGTCGTTTCATATCCTAAAAGCAACAGTGAAACTAATTGGTCACGTAACTCTTTATCTGTCATTTGCTGCCCATTTTCGTCACGCGCAGACATCAGCAGACTGAGAATATCTGTACGTGAAGCATCATTAGATAAACGTCGTTCATAAATCTCTGCATAAATCAGTTTGTCAATTTCCTCGCGACGTTTTTGGAAATTTCCCCAAGGACTCCATGCACCTAAATCTTTTTGTAGTGGTGGAAAGAAAAAGAAGGTAGAATATAAAGGTTTAGTCACATCTTCTAATAAAGAACTCAGTAGTTGTTTTAATTTTTCATAACGGACACCGGGACTTATTCCAAATACTACTTGTAAAATAATTTGTAAAGTAATATCTGGCATGACATGCTGTACAGAAATAGATTTGCCAGGTGTCCAATTTTGAATAATATTTTCAGTGATTTGGCAAATGACTTGACCGTAAGTTTTCATACGGTCGCCATGAAAGGGTGGCATCAATAATTGGCGTTGGCGATTGTGCGATCGCCCCTCTTGCAAAACAATCGAATTCTCCCCAAACAAAGGCTCAAAAACATGAGTTGCCTTCTTAAAATCCAAATCTTTAGCAGGCACAGCAAAACACTCAGCGATCGCTTCCGGACTACCAAAAAACACCACTGGCGGCGAATTTATCCCTAATACTCGAACCGTGAACGTGTCACCATACTTAGCCGCACAATCTTCTAAAAACCTCGTTGGATTAATAATTAATTGCAGTGTTTGTTTCAAAGAACCAATCATAATAGAACTTCAGATATTTATTTGTTGTTTTAACTTCGTTAGGACTTACGCCGAAGAGATCCCCCAACCCCCTTGAAAAGGGGGCTTCTAAAATTCCCCCCTTTTTAAGGGGAGCCAGTGCGTTGGGCGGGTTCCCCGACTTGTAGCACCTGGCGTGGGCTAGGGGGGATCGAGGTTTCGGGTTTTCAGTGCGTAAGTCCTGTTCGTGTCTTGGCGGTATGCCCTAAGGGGCAGGCTGCGCGAACGTTTTCTTCAAATTTCTCACTCAAAATTTATAGGTAAGGCATATGCCTTACCTACAACTACTCAGTTATTCTGCGTAGAAAACTATATCAAAATATTGTTCATTAAAAACTTAACCAGCGATAGATTCCAAAATTTTAGACTTCACCACTCGCTGACCTTTAACAACTATTTGGATAGAACGGTTGGGACCTGAAACCAAACCACGGCGTTTTGAGCCCACATCACGGTTATCAACCAGCGCCAATTCCCAGCGCGACAGGATGGTAGCAAGCACAACTTTCATTTCAAACTGGGCAAAAGCCATACCTATGCAACGCCTGACACCACCACCAAACGGCAAATACTCATAAGCTGAAAATTGCCTTTTCAGAAAACGTTCTGGCTTAAACTGTTTGGGTTGGGGATATAAATCCTCACGCTGATGAGTCAGATAAATCGAGCCCATGACAAGTGTACCTGGTTCAAGTTCGTGTCCAGACAACGATACGGGTGTTCTCACCACTCGTGTAAAGGTAAGCATCGCCACTGGATAAATCCGCAAGGTTTCACAGCACACAGCATTTAAATAGGGTAATTTGAAAATGGTGCTGGGGTCTGGGTTATCGCCCAAAGTATCAAGTTCTTCTAGAAGTTTTTCTCGTACTCCTGGCAGTTTGTGAATCCAGTACAATGCCCAGGTTAACGCTGTGGCTGTAGTTTCGTGACCTGCTACTAACAAAGTCATTAACTCATCACGTAATTCCTGATCAGTCATTGGCTGGTTTGCTTCATCCTTCGCCGCCATCAGCAAGCTGAGGACATCTGTCCGCGATGAGTCTGGTTGCTCTCGCCGTTCGCGAATTTCCGCGTACAGCATTTGGTTAACTCGTTCCCGGCGGCGCAAGAACTTTCCCCAAGGCGTGAGTGGACCTAAATCCCGTTGTAGGGCTGGAAAATAAAGGATGAGCGCTCTTACAGGAGAACGCGCCCCTTCATCCATCATCAGACCTAAAACTTCTTCCAATTCTTGGGCGCGTGAACCTTCATATAAGCCAAACACGGCTTGCATCATCACCCGCAGGGTAATAGCTTGGATTGCAGAACGTGCACAAAAGGGTTTGTCTATCTGCCACTGGCTGCTAATTTCTTCTGTAATATCGCCAATAACCTGACCGTAGGTTCGCATTCTGTCACCATGAAACGAAGGCATCATTAACTGTCGTTGACGCTGGTGTGCCTTACCACTAAGAGTGATGACAGAATTCTTGCCAAGCATAGGTTCAAAAGGAGTATTCCAGTCACTCGGAGCCTCAAACTCCTTTGTGTCACTTGTCAACATCTGCTGCATCGCCGCAGGATTGCTGACAAAAACCACCGGACGACTTAGCTGCAATGTGAACATATCCCCATAGCGTTTAGTACAAGCTTCCATAAATGACATGGGGCTGAAAACCCACTGGAGCATTTGTACCAGCCCTGGAGTTTGTGGTCCATTTGGTAGTTTCATAAGCTTTGTTTTTTGCTTTTATTCTTTTTTGCCACTGAAATTCAAAAAATAAAATTAAATTTTTTGAATTTAGATTGAATATCCTTATATTTATGTTGCGAAAGAACAATAAACTGTTACAACCTGAAAGTTGTAAAATTTTTGTTAAATTGAACGAGCATCTCCGGTGTCTCCTCATACTTAAATTAAGGTACTTAGCATGACGGCAACAACCCCAAAGGAAACTTCAGCGGCTCCTAATTTTTGTGAAGGTATTCAATACTTTGGTGAAGCAATCCCCAGTTTTGAAAAATATGGTGGAACACCTGTCATAGAGTCAGGAAAAGTGGCGATCGCCAATCCTGATGATCCAACCGCCGCCTTCCAAACCTTACTAACTGCTGACGCTTTGCGTTACCTAATACTGCAAGTCACAGCAAGTAAAGCTTCTGGACACCCAGGTGGTTTTGCTTCTCAAGCGGAAGCTTATGCAGCGCTTGTCATGCTCGGTTACAAAAACATTATTACCGAAGTGGGACACCACGCCCCTGGATTTTATAGTGCCATGTTCTTGGATCGATCACTAGAGGACATGGGAATTGAGACAGTGCAACAATTGCGCGATCGCTTCCGGGAAAAACATGGGCTATTAGGACATCTTTCTGGCTATATTCCTGGTATTCTTGGACCAGCAGGTCCTTTAGGACAAGGGCAACACTTTGCAATGTCAGCTGCATTGTTGCACAAAGACAAGCTTTTTCCCTTCACCGTTGGCGATGGTGGACTGGGTGAACCGTATATCATGAGTTCAATAGCACACTTTCACACCGCTTTTCCAAGTGTCACCAACTTTTTGCCAGTGTTGGTGTGGAACGGTTATAGCCAGGAACACCACAGCATGGTGTCTCTCAAAACCAATGAACAAATGACGGCATACTGGTACGGTAACGGTTTTGAAAAAGTCGTGTTAGTCGATGCCAAAGACTTTGATGATGCTAACCAAAGCGGGGATTATGTTGATAGTACCGCCTTTTCCTTTGAGCAGCGGCTAGCTTTTACCAAAGCTGTACTCACAGGTGTAGATGAAGCAGCACGTTCTGCATTGAGTGGTAAGCTAACCGTATTTATCATAAAACAACTCAAAGGTGCAGGAGTCCATGCACGAGGTGCCAAGTCTCACAACCTGTATCCTAAAGACACTTTGGACGCTCCCCATATTGTAAACGCATTGAAAGAACGTGCCTTACCTCCAGAAGTTTGGCAACTCGTGCGGACAAACTGTGAACGTGCAGGTGGTGGTCCTGCAGCAAAGACAGTTGTGACAGAATTTGAATATAAGTTGCCAGAATTAGGCGAATTGCCTTTGGAAGAATATCCAGTGGGTGGCGAACCAAAAGTTTCCACCACAGCTATGGGAAGATTGGTAGGAAAAGTTGGACAGATAGATAGAAATTTCTTGGTAACTAACGCCGACGGTAACGAAGCATCTGGTATTGCCAATATTAACTCTGCACTCAAAATTATCCACCCCACGACAGATGACTTATATAACCAAGCGCCCAATGGACAAGTGTACGAACCATTGAGTGAAGATGCTTGTGCGGGGTTAGCTGCTGGTTTATCGTTGATGGGTGCGCGGACTTTGTGGTGTTCCTACGAATCTTTTGCCATCAACGGTTTACCAATTTGGCAAACAGTCACGCAAGCAATGGCAGAATTGCGGCGTCGCACTCCCTCAACTATTACGTTATTCACCGCTGGTGCATTAGAGCAAGGACGCAACGGTTGGACTCACCAACGTCCGGAAATTGAAGCTTATTTTGCTTCGTTAATGCGCAATGGTAATGTTTTCCCATTGTTTCCTCCTGATGCTAACAGTATTCAGGTTTGTTATGACTGGGCGTTGACGACTAAGAATAAGGGAATTGTGATTACTGCGAGTAAGTCACCATTGCCAATTCGCACTACTTTTGAACAAACAAGTCAAGCTTTACGCGATGGCGCAGTCGTGTTACAAGAAGTTTCTGGTAATAAGAAAGTTGTGTTTGCCGTTATTGGGGATATGACATTAATACCAGTCTTTGAAGCTGCTGCTTTATTAGAAAAAGAAGGTATTGGTGCAAGAATTGTTTCTGTTATCAACCCCCGTCGTTTGTATCGTCCTCATGATACTGCTTGGGATATTTGTTCTGAAGCTGATGGCGATTTTGTGGATGATGCAAAATTTGCTGAACTCTTTGATGGGGATGCACTTATTGGTGTGACTGGTGGTGCTGCAGCGATACTAGAACCCATCATGTTACGGAGTACCAGCAAGCGGGATACCTTTGCGTGGAAGCGTGGGGAGACGACGGCGAGTGCTGGCGAGTTGATGGGGTTTAATGGCTTGACTGCAGAGGCGTTGGTGAAGCGGGGGATTGAGTTAGTGGATTAGATTTAGCAATCTGATACGATACGGTATTGCCGCTCTTCACACATGAGGAGCGGCATAATCTTTCTTATCTCATTAAAATATAGTAATAAACTTAACATATATTTATGGCAGACTTACTTAAAGCAATTAAAACAATTGTTGATAATCCCATTCCAGATTTAGTCAGTTACTACCAAGGGAAAAATAGAATTAACAGTATTGGTGATGCTTTAGAATGTTTTGTAAAGGATATCTTTGCCGAAACTTTAAGTAAAAGCGAGCAGGCTCTAAAAAATGAGAGATATTCTGAAGTTTTCTCTTATATAGGGAATCAGAACAACCCACCCGATCTAATTTTAAAAAATGGTGATGCAATAGAAGTCAAAAAAATAGAATCACTCAAAGCAAGTATTGCATTAAACAGTTCCTATCCAAAATCGAAATTATATTATGATAGTCCACTGCTCACAATGCATTGTCGTCAATGCGAAAATTGGCAAGAGAAAGACATTATTTATGTAATTGGTGTTCCAAAAGAAAAAAAACTGAAACTTCTTTGGTTCATATATGGTGATTGCTATGCTGCCGACAGAAAAATATATGAAAGAATTGCTAAAAAAATTAGTAGCGGCATTAAAGAAATAAAAGATGTTGAATTCTCTAAAACTAGAGAGCTAGGAAGAGTGAATAAAGTAGATCCTCTAGGAATCACTTATTTGAGGATTAGAGGAATGTGGGGAATAACAAATCCTATAGATGTTTATGATTATATTTTTCAAGCTCAGGCAACAGATAATTTACAAGTAGTCGTAATTATGAAAGAAGAAAAGTATTTATCTTTTTCTCCAGAAAGTCGAGAAGAAATAGAAGCTATCTCTAATGTTAACTTCCAGAATAAAAATGTTAACATTAGAGATCCGAATAATCCTGCCCAACTTCTTCGTGCTAAAATATTTATCTATAAAATTCCAAAAAAGTTAGTTAATGAAGAAATATGAATATAGTGTCTCTATTTTCAGGTTGTGGAGGTTTAGATTTAGGCTTTGAGCAAGCTGGATTTAAGACAGTCTGGGCAAACGAATATGATAAGTCAATTTGGGATACTTATGAACTTAATCATCCAGATGTAAAACTAGATAAAAGAGATATTAGAGCTATTGAACCTGATGATATACCTGACTGTATAGGTATCATTGGTGGTCCTCCTTGCCAAAGTTGGAGTGAAGCTGGTGCTGGACGAGGAATAAATGATAGCAGAGGTCAGTTATTTTATGATTACATTAGAATTCTTAGAGAAAAAAAACCTCTTTTTTTTCTAGCTGAAAATGTCAGTGGGATTTTAGCCCAAAAGCATAATAAAGCTTTTACAAATATTTTATATCAATTTAAAGATGCTGGATATGAGGTAACTTATAAATTGCTCAATGCTTGCAATTATGGAGTACCCCAAGATAGAAAACGGGTAATTATTGTAGGGTATAGAGAAGAGATGGGGGGAACCTTTGAATTTCCCTTGGAAAGCAATCACATTTTAACTCTTAGAGATGCTATCTACGAGCTAAGTGATATTGAACCGACACCAGTAGCAGGAGAGGTATCTAAAACTCATTCATTAGTACCTAATCATGAATATATGGAAGGTAGCTTTTCTAGTATTTATATGTCAAGAAATAGAGTCAGAACCTGGGATGAGCCATCTTTTACAATTCAAGCAGGTGGTAGACATGCTCCGATACATCCTCAAGCACAAAAAATGATTTGGGTTGAGAAAGACAAATGGATTTTTGATCCTAATTCATTCAAACCGTACCGGAGATTATCCGTTAGAGAATGTGCAAGAATTCAAACGTTTCCAGATAATTTTATTTTCAAATACAACAATCTACTTGATGGATATAAAATGGTTGGAAATGCTGTACCTGTATTGCTAGCCAAAGAACTTGCCAGTCAAATAATTATAGATATAAAAGAATACCAAAATTTGGGTTTTTGTCATCATGTGCGTCGTCACAAATATCCGACACAACTCACATTATTTGAACCCAGTTGTTTGACACAAAGAAAAATAATATGCGCCGACTAAGAGTGGCTGGTGGGTTGTCAAGTTGGCTATATACTTTCAGGTAATTTTTGTGAGTTGAGTTGAGGTAACATAACATAAGCGCTCAAATATCTTTAGTATAACTACCTGCGTTGGATGAATACAAAAAAAGTGTCAAATAACCCGTCGAACTACAACTGAAAAACTGGACTTTGCCTTATGAGTGTCGAAATATGCTTCCAGGTAACGGCAAGGAGTAGGGCGATAAGCCGGGGGCTTGACGCTACGCGTATCGCCTTAAATTTTTAAGCAAAATAGAGGTAGTGACATCCTGGGGCAACAAAAATGACTGTACAAGATAAAAATCAGCGTGTAAAAATCAGCTTGGATTTGTCACCTGAACTGTATGAAACATTAAAAAATGTGGCTCAACAGCTTGATGGAGATATGGCTGAGGTTCTGCTGAAAGGTATAGTTTTGATGCTGATCGCAGTAGAAGCAAAGCAAAACAGGAAGCATTTGTGGATTACTGACGAAAATCAAACTCCAGAGACTGAAATTGTTGGCATTTAACAGAATGGCAGATTTAAAAGATTTATCCAATTTAATTGCCAAACAAGGTAATAATCCGCTGATTTTATCATCACTAAATGTGCATTCTCAAGAAGACGCAGTGCTTGAACGAAAGCTGCGGGAACTAAAGTATAAACAGGAACTAAGGAAAGATTGGATTTTGTTTATTGTCAGAGATGTCGTAGTTTTTTCTGCTGCCTTTGTTTTCTTTTTGGCTGTCAGTGGTTACTCGCTCTTCACTTTGATTAAGAGGTAGTACATCTGAAGATGAAAATAAGTTTGCTACCACAGTTTTAGCTTTGATAGTCACAGGATTAGTAAGTTTAAGCAAGTCGGTGCAATAAAACCAAACTGTGTGAAAAAAAGTAAATAAGGCTGATTACCGACATTACACCACAAGGACTAGATGGATTATTTACCTCGTCCCAAGTAGACGAATTGGTTTGTTTGCTTGAATAAGTTCATGCTCGGGCAGTCGCTTAGTGTCACCCCGGCACTGGCTCCCCTTATATCATGTTCGCCTAATTAGTTATAATTCGATGCATCTGTGCTAATATCTGAAAACTCTTTCTCCGGTGCTCCCTACCCCCTGCCCCCGAAGAGCCTTAATGATAAGTCTTTAACCGGACACGATATTACACCCTCCCCTACACCCTTAGTTTTGATCAAAACTCAAAAGTTCTTTTGCGTGCAAGTCTCGGCTGATGATTTCGCCTTTGCGGTCAAACAATACAGTACCAACTTTCAGGGCAACATTAGCATATTTTTGCACGTAAGCAGTAGCCTTGTGACTAATTTTTTCAGCGAGTATCCCAAATACTGATTCTGCCAGTCCCAGTTCGATTAATTTTTTGTGTGCTGCATCTGCAGTCTTAGCATCTAAAATTGCTCGTGTTGCTTGTACATCACCACCAACAGCAACAACTGCTGCACTCAAAATTTCTAATTTGGCATCTGCTAAATGACTAGACGTATTGAAAATGCCACCAGCCAGCTTAATCAGTTTGCCATGATATCCCAGCAGCAAAACAGAAGTTGCTTGATATAGTCCCGCTTCTACAAGCATTGCACCAATCCAGTTGCCAGTTTGCACAACTGCTGACTCTGGTATGCCTAGACGTTGTGCAACTTGCATACCATTGCTACCAATACAAAACACCAAACCAGGACAAAGTTTGACCTTAGCCTGCAACGACAAACGAAATTCTTCTAAATAGTCAGCCGCCGACAAAGGTTGAGAAATTCCACTGGTTCCCAACAAAGCTAACCCTTCTAAAATCCCAAAGGCTTCATTGGAGGTACGTTGCGCCAATTGACGACCTTCAGGAATAATAATTGATACCGTTACAGTTTGCTGTGGGGGAATTAGAGGTAGTAAATTGGCATCAAACAGGCGACGGGCATAGCTGTAAATCGCTGGTTCTCCAGAGGCTGTTTTTCCTAAACCCTCTCCTGCTTCTAAAATCAAGGCTTGGGATTGCCTTTGTGACAACTTTACCCAAGCCCAAATGGGCGTGTTCTTTGTTAAATCTAAGTTATCACCTGGATCACTGAGTGTTACTGCCAAAGCACTCTGGGAGTCTAAAGCTGCAACTTGAGAAATCGAAATTTCTGCTGTTTCAGAAAGCAGATCAATCTCAACCGAGAGTTGAGAATCTATTTTTTCACGCAGATGCATAAGAGCAGCCTTCGCAGCGGCTACTGCAAACACTGGCAAGGTGTAACCTGTACGAGCCATATGGTTGTTAATTGACGTTCTCCTTACTTTTAGTAAGGATACTCCCAAACTACTTTTGAAGCGCCCATAAAAAACGAAATCCGCCATCACATAAAATTGTTAGGCGGATTTACGGATATTTTTTAGTGGATCCGAGCAGAGTCGAACTGCTGTCCAGACTGGGTATTGACCCCCCGCTCGTTCACAGGCTTAGCCTCTTTTACCCTCAAGGCGGGGAACGTTCATTATCCCGAACGCTAGGATGCTCTGGTTAAGTCTTAGCTAACAAGCGAACCAGAGACACTTGCTAGAGCATCCGTTGGGGGTTGGTCTCTAATCCTTAACGGAGTCAAACTAGAGACGCTCGAACCAAAAAGAGGTTATTAGGCAGCTACTAGAGCTTGCTTACGAGCAAAAGGTACAATGTTGTTTGCATTTACTTTATGTTGAGCCTTGGATTTTCGAGAGACGACTCACTCTCGACCTGTTTCACAAAGTAGCTTTCGCCAACCTGTCGAAACCGTGACGGACCCATGTGTTTTACCTATAGTACTATTATAGTACGCTATTTTTAAATGTGCCACTCAGGAGCCTAAATTTAAGATTTTGGTGGGATTTGGTCTTCTGGTTCATGACAGTGCTGCACAGAAACACAACGTGTCTTTGTGAGAACTTGGTTGTAGACCGTCAGTATAGTTGGCGCATAGGGTAATGTCTTTGTAACCGTTTTCCTGCAAACACATGATAAATTCATCTCGCCCAAACCAGTGCTGGGGTAATCGCTGTAACTCTGTGGCAATGAGTTCTCCGTCCTTTGAGGAGTCGATGCCCTCAACATTCAAATCAGCTTCTAGCAGCGGGATGAGTAGTCGTCCCCTGCCAACCATCGCCTCAAGAATTCTGCCACCAATTTTAGAAAGATGTTTGATGTAGTATGGAACGTCAGGGTACTTTCCATCAATGGGCTTGGTGATATCATAAACCTCAGTACACAAATATCCATATGTCGTCAGTGTGATCATTAGCCTCCATTGGTGAAAAAGCCCCAACAATTAAAAATAGCTAATTGCTAATTTCAACACAACTAGCAATTAGCTATTATTCATTTGCTATGAGCAATTTCCTAACCTAGTGCTTCAGCACCGCCGACCACCTCTAGGATTTGCTGGGTAATTGCTGCTTGCCGCGCTTTGTTGTAAGACAAAGTGAGGGCACCAATGAGTTCTTTGGCGTTGTCGCTGGCATTGCTCATTGCTGTCATCCGCGCCGCAAGTTCGCTGGCAGCTGATTCTTGCAGCGCCCGCAAAAGCTGGTTACTCACATACAGAGGTAGTAAGGAATCGAGAATCTGTACTGGATCTTGCTCGAAAATCATGTCACTGGAGAAAGTACGGGTTTGAGCGCTCACTTTCTCTCGTGTGACTTCAAATTCACCACCACGGGTTGTTAAGCGGAAGATTTCGTCATCCTGTGCTTCCAAACCTTGAGTGTCAAGAGGAAGCAAGGTTTGCACCACAGGACGAGAACTCACCAACGAAACGAACTTGGTGTAGACAAGCTCAATACGATCTACAGTGTCTGACAAGAACAGAGAAAGCAATTCGTCAGCAATCTTGTTAGCTTCAGCAGCGGTAGGAATTTGCTCTAAACCAGTATAGGTGGCGTCTATCGGTTGTTCGCGACGTTGGAAATACTGGGTTGCTTTGCGTCCTACGATGACAAATTTGTAGTCTACACCTTCTGCCTTGAGTTCTTTGGCGCGATTTTCAGCACGTTTGATAACGTTGTTGTTGTAGCCGCCGCACAAACCGCGATCGCCTGAAACCACCAACAACCCTACTGATTTAACTTCCCGTGTTTTCAGCAGTGGTAGGTTTGCTTCTTCAAAACGCAGACGGCTTTGTAGACCGTACAAAACTTGCGCCAAGCGGTCGGCGAAGGGACGGGTGGATAGCACCTGTTCTTGAGCGCGACGCACCCGCGCTGCAGCCACCAGCCGCATGGCTTCTGTAATTTTTTTGGTATTTTTTACTGATTGAATGCGATCGCGTATTGCTTTGAGATTTGCCATACCCTTTTACAAGAATTTAGAATTTAGAACTTAGCAATTCCTGAGTTAGGAGTCAGCTATCTTCTGACTTCTAACTCCTAACTCCTGTCTTAGTACAATTGCCAGGAAGGTTTTTTATTCAGAATTCTAAACTCAACAGACAACTAACATCTTTTAGCTGACTCCTGACTCTTGAGTCCTGAACGGCAGTCGCCTCTAGTCGGGAAACCCGCCCACAGGGCTGCCTCCTCCTGACTCCTGATTTACGCTGCCGAGAACGTTTTCTTGTATTCGTTAATTGCGTCTTTCAAGAGTGCTTCTTCTTCATCACCCAGTGCTTTCTTAGATTGAATTCCTTTAACGTACTCAGTTTTGCTAGTCTTTAAGTACTCGCGCAATCCTTTTGTGAACTCAGTAACTTTCTCGACGGGGATGTCATCTAAGTATCCGTTAATACCAGCGTAAAGAAGAGCGACTTGCTCATACACCGATAGCGGCGCGTTTTGTGGCTGTTTCAAAAGTTCCCGTAAGCGCGCACCCCGTGCGAGCTGGTCTTGAGTTGCTTTATCTAGGTCAGAGGCGAATTGTGAGAAGGCTTGCAGTTCGTCAAACTGTGCCAACTCCAGCTTCAATTTACCAGCAACTTTCTTCATTGCCTTGGTTTGAGCAGCGGAACCCACCCGTGATACGGAAATACCAGGGTTAATTGCGGGACGGATACCAGAGTTGAACAAGTCGGAAGACAGGAATATCTGACCGTCTGTAATGGAAATTACGTTGGTGGGGATGTAAGCAGATACGTCACCTGCTTGAGTTTCGATGATTGGCAGAGCAGTCATGCTACCTTTACCCAATTCGTCACTCAGCTTAGCTGCACGTTCCAACAGACGTGAGTGGATGTAGAACACGTCTCCAGGATAAGCTTCCCGTCCGGGAGGACGACGCAGGAGCAAGGACATTTGGCGATAAGCCTGAGCTTGCTTGGAGAGGTCATCATAGATAACTAGAGTTGCTTTACCCTTGTACATAAAGTACTCAGCAATCGAAGCACCTGTATAAGGAGCCAAAAATTGCAGGGTCGCTGCTTCACTGGCGTTAGCGGCTACGACAACGGTGTAGTCTAGAGCACCTTTTTCTTGTAACGTCTGCACAACGTTAGCTACGGTGGAAGCTTTTTGACCGACTGCGACGTAGACGCAGATCACGTCTTCTTCTTTTTGGTTGATGATGGTATCTACTGCGATCGCAGTTTTTCCAGTCTGACGGTCACCAATAATCAATTCCCGCTGTCCACGACCGACGGGAATCATCGCGTCGATAGCTGTGATACCAGTTTGCATCGGTTCGTGTACCGAACGACGCGCCACAATACCTGGTGCTGGAGATTCAATCAAACGGGTTTCTTCGGTCTTGATTTCTCCCTTACCATCAATTGGACGACCTAAAGCATCGACAACTCGTCCAATCAAAGCATCTCCCACGGGTATTTGAGCAATTCTACCAGTGGCGGTTACGGAGCTACCTTCTTGAATATCACGACCTTCGCCCATCAGCACCGCACCAACGTTGTCTTCTTCTAAGTTTTGGGCGATGCCAATTGTACCGTCTTCAAATTCCAGTAGCTCACTAGCCATGGCCTTGTCTAGACCATAAATACGAGCAATACCGTCACCTACTTGCAGAACGGTTCCAACGTTAGCAACTTTGACCTGTTCGTCGTATTGTTCTATTTGTTGCTGAATAATGTTGCTGATTTCGTCTGGTCTGATGCTAATTGCCATTTGTCTATCTTCTCTTTATTGCGAGACTAAACATTTTACACTCAGCAGTTAATCAGTTCTCAGTTCTCAGTTCTCAGTTCTCACTGTTCACTGCTCATTGTTTACTGTTTACTGTTCACTGCTTTAAGAGCCACTTAAACGCAAGGAGATACGGCGCAGCTGGCCCCGTAAGCTGGCGTCAATGACTTGAGAGCCTACCTTAATAATCACACCACCAATTAACTCGGGGTCAATTTTTGTCTCTAATTCGACCTCGCGAGCTTTTGTCAATGCGATGACTTTATCCCTGACTGATTGTTGCTGCTCCTCTGTGAGGGGGACAGCAGAAATCACTTCCGCCAGAGCAATTTGTTTAAGTTGCCGCAACAGCACCAAATATTGCTGTAAAACTGGTTTCAGCAATGAAATGCGCCGTCTATCTACCAGCAGCAATAAAAAATTGCGGAAATATGCGTTAGCGCCGTCACCAAGGATACGGTTGATGACTCCCTTTTTGTCATCTAGCGACACAAATGGGTTCTCAAGAAAATTTCCCAGTTGCTCACTTTCACTCAGCAAGGTTAGCAAGGAACGCACATCTTCGCCGAACTGATCTGTTAAATTTTTGGATTGTGCGACTGACATCAACGCCTGTGCGTAAGGCTGGGATATTTCCGCCATTGCGATATTACTTTTCATCCCTAAGCTCCCAATAGCGCTATGCTGCGGTCAATTAATTGCTGTTGAGCGTCGTCGGCAATGCCTGTCTGTAGTTCTGACTCGACTTTTTGCAATGCCTTAGACACTACATATTGTTGCAGTTCGGCGATCGCCCTGTCTCTTTGTGTGTCTAAATCCCTAGCAGCTGTTTCTTTCAAACGTTCTACATCCTGTGCTGCTTGCGCCAAAATGGCTTCACGAGTTGCTTGTGCGTTTTCTTGTGCTGCTTTACGGATGCGTTGTGCTTCTGCCTGAGCCTGGGTTAATTGTTCCTGAGCTTTGGACAAGGCAACAGCTGCCTCTTTTGCCTGAGCTTCTGCTTCTTTGATTACCGTTTCAATACTTGAGCGTCGTTCGCTGAGGATATTGCTAAGAACTTTACGCCCAAAGTAGAATAGTATGCCAACCAGAATCGCCAGGTTAATCAGATTGGTTTCAAAAATGTCTATGTTTAGACCGAAACCGCCTTCTGAGTGACCTTCTGCCACCGCTTCTGTGGCTAGTAAAAAACTACTTCCAATGATACCCATCTACAACTGCGCTGCTCCCTTGCTTAGTAGGTTGAAAATTCCCTAAGGGAAAAAAGGTGCCACTTTTGACACTTATTTAACCGTTGTGGGACGACTTGCGCCCCGCTACGTATATACTTATCGAATTATTGTGAGATCGCGCATTGAGCTACTGCCATACAGAACTTGACTAAACTTAATATAAGACTAGCCACTCAACTAGAAGTAATTTCTAGAGGATCTGCTTCCTGCTTCACCCAAGGGAGTCGGCTCCTTCTTGTGAGGCAGTGCGTTGCGGTGAATCCAGCGCTCTTTGGAGGGTCTCCCGACCTAGGCGACTGGTGAACCCGGAGGGAGCCAGTGCGTTGGGGAGGCACTCCGCTCTTGCGGGTTTACCCACTTGTAGACGCCCGGAGGGCTTCCCGCTTTCTTAGCACCTGGCGTGGGGTTCCCCCCGTTGTAGCAACTGCCGTCCTACAGGCGTAAATTCGGGGGTAGCCCACCCTATTTTTTAGAGCAACAACTATTCTTTTTTCTGAAGCTCTATTTAGCTAAAACAGGTCCCAATAGTTTTTCTAGTATCTGCCTGCTGAGAGCATCTACTTGTTGATCTAGGGAACGCAAAGCTTCCTGCTTTTGCTGTTCTATTTCAAGTGCCGCTTGTTCTCGTTGAGCTTGAGCTTCCTTTTGCGCTTCAGCGATTTTCTGATCAGTGGTTTTCTGAGCTTCTGCTTGAGCTGCAGCGACAGTCGCTTGCGATTGTTTACGAGCTTCTGCTAATTGTTGCTCATATTCTTTAGTTAATCGCTCAGCCTTAGCCAAGCGTTCACGAGCATCAAGGTTATTCGTTCGGATATAGTTATCGCGATCGTCTAATGCCTTGGTCAGTGGCTTATAGAAAATAACATTCAATAGAGCTGCCAACAGCAGAAACTGCACTGCCATCAAGGGCAAGGTTGCATCGAAATCAAACATTTCTCTCCTCTTTGGCTACAACAGCAGTTTTCACGGGCGAAAAATCATCTTACTTTTGATCATCGTCGATACCCCATAGCCATCACGGGGTCAACTTTCTTCCTCATCAACTATAGAGACGTGAACATTCACGTCTCCAGAATTAAGGAAAAGTTTTAGGTTTTAGGAAAATGGGTTAGCAAACAGTAGTACTAGGGCAATAACCAGACCATAAATGGTAAGGGATTCCATGAATGCCAAGGTTAACAGCAGAGTACCGCGAATTTTACCTTCTGCTTCTGGTTGACGAGCAATACCTTCTACTGCTTGTCCTGCAGCATTACCTTGACCAATACCAGGACCAATCGCAGCCAAACCAATTGCTAGAGCAGCAGCAAGAACGGAAGCAGCAGAAACTAATGGATCCATGTTGATTTTCCTTACCTTGAGTACGAAACGAACGATTTTTGTGTTTAGATTTTAGATTTTAGATTTTGCATCGAATTGAACATTCGGGCATCCAAAATCTAACATGACATCAACTGAGGGTTCTAAGCAGTGATCACTTACCAGTTACCAGTTACCAGTTATAACTCTTTATTGATCACTGTTCACTGATTTTAATGTGCTTCCTCATGCTCTTCGTCACCATGTCCCTCCATCGCCTCATGAATATATGCCGCTGCTAAGGTGGCAAAAACCAAGGCTTGAATGGCACTGGTAAACAAACCTAAAGCCATCACTGGCAAAGGTACAAACAGAGGAACCAAAAGAACCAGCACTCCTACAACTAATTCATCCGCCAAAATGTTACCAAATAGACGGAAGCTTAGGGAGAGGGGCTTGGTGAAATCTTCTAGAATCGCGATCGGTAATAGAACCGGCGTCGGCTCTATATACTTTTTGAAGTACCCCAAACCACGCTTGCTAAAACCTGCGTAAAAGTAAGCTAAAGAAGTCAACAACGCCAGTGCTACTGTCGTATTAATGTCATTGGTTGGGGCGGCCAACTCTCCCGATGGAAGTTTGATGAGCTTCCAGGGAATTAAAGCACCCGACCAGTTCGATATGAAGATAAACAAAAATAGTGTGCCAATAAACGGCACCCAAGGACGGTACTCTTTCTCTCCAATCTGGTTTTTTGTGAGGTCTCGAATAAATTCCAAAGCATATTCCATTAAGTTTTGGATGCCACTGGGAATTTTTTGGATGTTTTTAGTAGCTGCTAGTGAAGCTACGACCAGAAGACCTATCACAAACCAGGAGGTGAGGAAGACCTGTCCATGCAGTTTTAGATTGCCTAACTGCCAGTAGAAATGATGACCTACTTCTAGTTCTCCAAAGGGAACAGAAGTTAGGGCATTCAGAAAATTCACCATTTTCCTAACCTAATCTATCATTTCTCCAATCTTACCTGGAGAAGTGGAGCGGGTTCGCGGGGTGGATTTTCCTCCTGGAAAAGTTCCGTCCTCCCGCACAGTTTGCGCTTTGCTGTTTATGGTTACCGGAACTTTGACAAGTCAGAGGCAAATGCCCCTCTAACTACGTAAATGAGGAGCGTTGCTTTATAAGTAAGAAATCCCAAAAAGATGGGTAAGATTTGCAGTTGATTCCATCGCGATGCTAGTAGAATGACCCCTACTAATAACGCAAATCGAGTTTTACTCAACTGTTTTTTTTCTCCACTCAAACGCTCAACATCTTTTGCCAACATCCTCAAGTAAACCACACCTGTACATGCTCCAAGCAAATAATTTAGGGCAATGTTCAGGGAATAAGATATCCAAACAGAGATGAATATAATCCCTGTCAAGACAAGAGTGATGAGCAACAACTCTTGGTAGAGTCCATAGAACTCCTGCATCGAGTTGTCTGGTTCTGTGTCCTCAAAACCAGGTCTTGAATCTTGTCGTGTTGTTGGTGTGGGATCAGTTGATTCGTTTGACAAGCTCACGAGACTTGAAACCAGTACAGCTAATTGTGTTGACTGCATCTTCAGCCAGCTGAATCATATCACGATTGGGTAACAATACTTTAGAAAAAAACAATTAACTTATTGTCACCAAACAAAAGATACCGAGTAGATGCACCAAGCACAAAAAGGATAATTAACACGGAAAAGATGGATGAACAGGACAAATCTTTACCAATCCCTCTATCCTGAAATTCCGTGTTGACAGCTGTGGCGAGATTGAGGAGTCGCAATCAACTTGAAAGGTAAATCTCCTCTTAATTTCTATTCTACCTTTTCCCTCGTCGCCTGCTTTGTTTGGATTTTGGCAATTTGTTTGGTTAACTTGGTATCAACAAAATCAGCAGCTGTTGCAACAGCCGCCTTCTCACTCCATCTAACCCCAATGATGAGCTGGTTAAAATCTCCCCTACTGTTGAGAGACCATTGCAGCTTTCTAAGAACTTCAACTCTTGTGGTGATAAATTCACAATCTGGTAATCGTAGTTGAAGACACATTGACTGGGAAAACCATCCATGCAAGGATTTCGCTCAGCAATTGCCGTTAATAAATCATTATCCGCTGACCAATCAACTTTTGGTAAAGGTGGGCGACTCAGAAAAAACTCGTAGTGAGTCACTTTTGGATCTAATAACTCTATCAAACGATAACGCTCAATTTCACTTAACCTTTCGTATTCCAATTTTGCATTAGTCTTGGGGGCGATCTGCGCTCCGCGCAGCAGCGTTTGCGCAGCGCCCCCTAAGGGGCTAGCTATCGCCCTTTCATCACCGAACCACCTGCACATCCAAAGATAAACCGAGCGTTGTCCAAATGCGATCCGTCGTCAAAACCGAAGCATTGAGCCGCATTCCCAAACTCAAGCAAGCGCGATCGCCCAAAGACAGACCAGCCTGTCGAGTTTGCAACCAGAGTCTTCCCGCCATCTCGGCATCTTCAGGAGTAAAGGGAGCGCAGATCAGCCCTAACGCCTCCAAATCCTCGCGCATTCCATCTATCACCACACCCACAGCTACAGATTTCTGCACCACCTCCGCCCAATTCACACTCGAAATCACCGACTCAGCCAGCACGACTTCAACCGCTTCACCCCCAGGCTCATCCTGCAAATAGGCTAGCATTGCTGACGCATCCAAAACCACTGTCATGCGCCCACTTCCCGCTTAGCTTCCTCGCGTCGTTCCGCTATCAACTCATCTGCCAGACTTTTCTGTTTTGGCAATTGCGAAAACCTAGCTTTCAGCCGCTGTTTAATCGCCTCCTGCTTTTCCAAAATCAGCCGCCCGTCTTCAGGACGAGCGACTAGCGTATCTCCTTCCTCAAAACCCAACAGCCGCCGCAGAGCAGCAGGAATCACCAAACGTCCTTGGCGACCTAAATGGACTTCAATATGTTTAGATGATTCGACCATAGATCCACTCGTTATGTCACATCATCTCTATATGTGCCACAAAAACTCAGTCCGTGGCAATATAGTAGTAATACCGTTTCACTTTAAAGTTAATACATATGGGCAAGCAGGGGGAGTAGGGGAAGTAGGGGGAGTAGGGGAAGTAGGGGGAGTAGGGGGAGTGAAATGTATCAGGATTTTCCTCAAAGGGTATAAGAAGTAATTTGTAGGGTGGGCACTAACGTATCCACAATCTTTCCCTCTCCTTAATAAGGAGAGGGATGCCCGATAGGGCAGGGTGAGGTAAAAACGTGGTGCGATTCGTTGCTAGTAGAATCACGGTAAACAGCCCGTACATACACTAGCC